>JAYUBV010000154.1:0-7506 GCA_043740655.1 Pseudomonadota bacterium
GCTCCAGCGCGCCAGCCTGCTTACGGTAAAATTCCGCAGCACCGCTATCGTCCATACGATCGGCCAACCAAGCGCCATCGAGCAACGCCCGCCGCATCGCCATGCGCGAGTAGAAGTGCTTACCCTTAACCTCTTCCCATAGATCGAAGCAGGTCTGTTGCCAGTGGTAGGCCACAAACTCGAGATCCGCTTTTAAAGCGGTGTGCGTAGGAATCTTGCCGTCGTAAAGCCGGTCACGAACCCAATCGATCTTTCCGGCTTTGATCCAGACGTTGGCAAGCCTCACGAGCGCAATCGCGCGGAGCGCGGGTCCATCATTCTGCGGACGGCCCCAGGGACCGTTGAACGGATCGCCGTTCACGAAAAACTTTGGTTCACCCATTCCGCTTAGCGTGTTGGACTGCTGCTGGCGGCGGGAGAGGTCGACGAAATCCAACAAGAACTTCGCCAAATGCTTTTTGTGGTCAGCATTCTTAGTGTTCTCGTATTCGAGCAACGCCGACTGCACCACGATGCCGGAATCTCGCACCCAGTGGTACCAGTAGTCGGGGTCCGCTTTCGACGACGCCGCAACGACCGTACCGGGAGCCGTGCCGTCCGGGGATAAGTTGGGCATTAAGAAATCAGCCGACTTTTGCCGTTGCCACGAGACCCATTCGTTAAAAGAATTTTCCTCGCCAACCGTAGCGAAGAGCTGAAAAGTGACAAGCAAAGCTAACGCAATGGCGTGACGTCGTAAGAATTGATTCAAGTATCCCCCCATGGATCCATTCCCGGACTAGAATTCATACCGAAGGGGTATCCTATAGAAAACAGGAATCTTTTGACTACGTTGCGTTACCATAGGAGACATTCCGCATGAAAAATCCGGTCATTATCGATGCCGTAAGAACCCCCATTGGTCGCAAAGGCGGCTCCTACTCCGGCACTCGGCCGGACCAGCTAGCGGCGACTGTCATCAACGCGCTACTCACCCGCACCAAAATTCCGGCTGCAAAAATTTCTGACGTAATCTTGGGTTGCGTGACCCAAACCGGTGAACAAGGGGCGAACTTGGCGCGTCAATCGGTACTGCTGTCGAACCTTCCTAAGGAAGCGGCCGCGGTCACACTGAACCGATTGTGCGGTAGTGCTCAGCAGGCAATTCATTTCGCCGCCCAAACCATCGCGGCCGGCGATGCCGACTACGTAATTGGGGGCGGAGTCGAGAATATGTCGCGGGTTGCCATGTTCGCGGACATTGGCGGCAACTTCTCGTCGTTGAATCCGGACCTGCTCAAAAAATATGAAATCATCATGCAGGGGGAATCGGCAGAACGGATTTCCGAAAAGTTTGAATTAAACCGCGCGCAGCTAGACGAGTTCAGTGCGAATAGCCACGTGAAGGCAGGCCAAGCGATCGCGGCCGGTTTCTTCAAGAGTCAGTACGCTCTGCTCGAGGCAAAGAACGCGGCCGGCGAACCGACCCACCTTCAGGTGGACGAAGGCGTGCGCGCTCCCGACCTCGCCAAGATCGCGTCCCTGAAACCGGTATTCCGGGCTAACGGCATCATCACCGCGGCCAACAGCTCGCAGCTCTCCGACGGAGCGGCGGCGGTGCTGATTGGAGATGAGGCGGTGGCCAGGTCCGACGGCTTCAAACCACGCGCTAAGTTCCGTGCCCGCATCGCGGTGGGCGGTGATCCTACGTTGCAGCTGATGGAAGTGATTCCGGCGACGCATATGGTTTTGAAAAAGGCTGGCCTCTCGTTAAAGGATATCGACGTCATCGAGATTAACGAAGCGTTCGCCAGCGTGGTACTCGCTTGGGGCAAAGAGATTAAGCCTGACTGGGCGAAGGTAAATCCCAACGGCGGCGCCATTGCGCACGGCCATCCTCTCGGTTGCACGGGGGCTGCGCTAATGACCAAGCTGCTGAACGAGCTTGAACGCACGAACAAACAGTTTGGCCTACAGCTGATGTGCATCGGCCACGGCATGGCCACCGCTACCATCATCGAAAGAATGTGAGCGAAAAGGTGTGCCGGTCATGCGAGCGCGACCTTTCAAGCTTGAAGGGAGACTGACACCTTTCAGAGTCTCTCGGGGCTGCGTAACTGAGTGGCGATGACCACGCAGCCACATAATAGCCCCGCGCCGACGAAGAACGGCATTCTCGCGTCCATCTGGAACAACGTCCCCGCCACCGCCGGACCGAAGACGCGTCCGAGCGAGGCCAGGCCTTGCCCTAAGCCCAGTACCGTCCCCTGTGCGCCGGGGTCCACCGATCGCGACAGAAATCCCGACCAGGACGGATTGATCATGCCCGTGGAGGCCGCCATGAAAGCCGCGTTTACTAGCATTAGAGGATAGATCCCGCTCTGCCCGATGAACGGAATGGTAAGAAAGGTCAGCACGAGTAGGCACGAGCCGGTCAGCATCAGTCTCCGCTCGCCGAAAGTCTTTACCAACCGCCCGATGAGTCCACCCTGCACGATGGTGGCGACGACGCCGACCACGATCAAGATGTTGGCAGTCAATAGCGCGGCCCGCTTAGCCGACTCTCCCGAGAGGTGCCCCGATCCCACCGGAACCCAGTAGTGCTGCACGAAAAGCCCCAACACCTGCTCCATTAAGGAGAAGGCGATCGTAAAGACCAAAATAAAGGCGAACAGCTCTTTCACGTTCACGTGTAGAGAGGCCTGTTTCAATGCCGCCAGCGACAACGGAGTCTTGCCGTGGCCACCGACCGACGGAATGCCCCGCTTCTCCTTAGGGTAGGTTTCCGGCAGGTTGAAGTAGGCGAAAATCAGATTGGCGAAGGAGAGTCCCGAGGCCACAAACGCCGGCGCCGCCAGCCCAAACTGCCCAAGGTACCCCCCCATGGCGGGTCCTAGGATGAACCCCAGTCCAAAGGCCGCCCCGATCAGCCCCATTCCCTTGGCCCGGTTCTCCGGGGTCGTAGAGTCGGCAATAACGGCCTGAGCGGCCCCGATATTGGCGCCGCCAAAGCCGCTGAGCATGCGGGCCGCGAATAGGATCCATAGCTTATCCGCCAGGCCGAACACCAGGTACCCCGTGGCCGCCATCGCAATGGAGGTCAAAAGGACTGGCCGGCGCCCCACTTTGTCCGAAAGTCGCCCCCAGAAAGGCGCGAAGAGGAACTGCATTAGGGAGTACGAGGCACCCAAAAGCGTGATGACCGCGGGTACCGCCCCCAGCGATTCCGCTAGAAAAGGCTGCACCGGGATGATCAGACCAAAACCAATAAGGTCTAACAGGACGGTAAAAAAAACGATGGCAAGGGTTCGATTTTTCATGGAAATTTTGTAGCCCCCGATTTCATGAGTATAGAAGCCATACCCCGCCCCCGTCGAGTGCTCCCCTTAGCCCGAGCTTGCCGTTTATTGTCCCTTGTTCCGATTTTGTGGATCTGCTACTTAGCGTCAAAATGATCATTCTGAGGAGGATGGCAATGGCAAATCGTTTGATGTCTGCGGCGGTCGCCGTAGCTTTATTGGCAGGTCTTTCGGCGTTCGGTGGCGACAACAGTGAGTTCGACGGTAAAAAGTCGAAGGCTCCTTCTGTCATCATTAAGAAACTCGACGACAAATCCAAAACCGTAGTCACCTACGAAGTTAAGGGTGGAATCGACGACAGCTTGAAGACTGAGAACTTGGGCAAGTTGTCGAAAGAAGAACAGAAAGCCAAAATCGAAGCGTTCCTGAAAGCTTCGACCACGGAAGCGAACAAAGTCGCGGAAGAAAAAGTCGAAATCGCGAAAGTGACCACGGAGTTCGACAAAAAAAGCTCGACCAGCGCTTGTGGCTGGCGTTGGCGCGGTAACTATAGCAACAGCTATTACGGTGGCGGCTTCTACGGGTACTACAACTCGTATAACTACTACTACCAACCCTACTGGAACTACTCGTCCAACTACGGCTACGGCTGTGGTGGTAACGGGTACTACAACAACTACAATAGTTACTACAACGGCGGCTACGGCTACTCGAACTACCAAGTTTACGTTAACTGGTAACCCAGTCGGTACGTTCGAGCTAATAGCTTCGGCGAACCACAAAATGTTTCAAGGTTGGACCGGGAATCCCGGTCCGACCGGTTACACGAGAGTTGCTTCCGGTTAGGAAGCAGCCCTTCTGCAACCCCCAAAATTTTTCGCTTTTTTAATTAACCGATACACGAGGTTCGTTGTGCAAGGTTTTAGTGTGTTCACGATCGCGGCTCTATTAATGGGTCAAACCAGCGTGGTTACTTCCCCGCAGGTCACTACCCGGGCCGTTACGGAATTGAGAACCAAATTTGGCCTTACCGCCTACGACGGCATCCCCACGATGGGCGAACGTCTGAAGCAAATTAAGGTTGCGATTCTGGATAACGGGTTCGGCGACCGTTCTACGTTGAAACAGGACCTGCCCGAATCGGTGTTCGAGCTCGTCGCCTCGTACGACAAAGACTGGGTTAAGAAAAATAACCTAGGCGATGCCGAGTCGCAGAATCCGCTCATCGACACCGACCTTCACGGCCGCCAGATGGCCATGCTCGTATGGGCGATGACCGGGATGAAAACGGACTTTGCCCCGCAGATCAAGCTGATGAACGCTAACGGATTTTCGAACCTAACCCGCGCCGTAAAGCACTGCGTGGAAAACAAAGTGGACATCATCCTCTACTCGCAGAACTGGGAGTCCGGCGGAAACTTTGACGGCCGCGGTTTCATGAACCGCATCGTCTCGCAAGCCACCAACCAAGGAATTCTGTGGGTGAACGCCGCCGGAAACTACGCCGGTAAAGTTTTTAACTCCCCCGTGTCGTTGGACCCGTCCGATAACCTGAAGATCGGTAAAGACGACAAAGGTCTCCGCGTTAAAAGCCGCCTCGACCGCAACCCGGTGACGATTACGCTTTCGTGGAATAGCAGCCACGATGAAGAAGGCGTGGGCACGGATAAAGACTTGGATCTCTTTCTGTCCGATGAAAAGGGTAACGTCGTCGCCAAGAGCGAGCTGACCCAGATTATCAAGGTTCCCAATGTAGATCGCAAAGACGGAGAGACCTACGTAGCGCGCGAAGTGATCGAAACTAATCTGTCGCAGACAAAGGCAGAAAACTACCTCATCAAAGTGGTGGCGAAGAGCAAAAATTTCAACGCTGCGGATCGCGTTCGCATTACGGTAATGGGCACCAAGGCCGCTTACTTTGACGCCAGCGAAAACAAGATGGTGCAGCCGGTGGAACTGCTCGACGCTTCGAACGAGCAAGAGATAATGATTCCCACGGATCATCCGCAGGTCATTGCGGTAGGCGATATGACGCCCGCTTCGTCACGTGGCCCCACGACCGACGGCCGTACGAAGCCGGACCTCGTCCTGCGCTATTCGGATGCCGAATTCACCGATGGTGAAGGCTCGGCGGGTACGTCGAACGCCGCGGCGTTCATGGCCGGTATCCTGGCGGTTACCAAAGCTTACGTTCCGCACCTGACGCGTGAAATGGTGTTGGAGCAGGTGAAGCCTCAGCTCTTAAGCAAAATCACTCGCCCGGGTGAAGATAAGGGCATCGAGGACTTAGGCGTCGACGCCGTCCGCAATATTCACCCGACGGTGTTCAAAGGCATCGACAACTTATTAGGCACCAACGGCCAAACTCCGGTCGTGCTAGCGGGTAAGTACCGCAAGGGCACGTACATCGCGGCGATAACGACCTCACCGTTGCTGCTCAGCAAATACTTCAAACACATTCCGGCGGCGAACCAGAATCCGGATCACTTTGAAATCTACCTGGCGAAAGTTACCGATCAAGGTCGTCCCGCGGTGTGGGCTTACGTGCGCGACAAAGCCGTAGGCGCGGGGAACGAGGAATGGGAAAAGTACCTCAAGGACAAACCGGAGCTGTTCGTGCAGATCGTAATGGCCAAGCGTAAGCAAAAGCTAGAGAAGGATCCGATGATTCCGCTCTGGGAAACTCCGGCTCCGTCGGTCTACAAACCCAAAGCGTCAGAAGCAGTGAAATAATTCGATCGAACTGGACTTGCCGGTACCGACATCGCCGCCACGCTGAGTGACGGTGGCGGTGCCGCACTTCGAGCTGGCCGTGAAGTCGACGACCTCTTCGTTGAAGGCCTTCTGATTGGCGGACGGAAGATTGAAGAACGGGACGAACGCCGTCGTGAGCTGCCCCTCGGTGGGCCAGCAGCAATTGGCATCACCGTACTTCAAATCGGTAGTGATGGTGCTGATGCCCATGGCCCTTCGCACGTTGTCCTGCGTGCGCAGGACCGCGCCGGCCTTGGCGACCGGAACGTTGCCCACCCACTGAACCGAAACCGGTGAGTCCGCCGTGGCGGTCATATCCGATGCCGCATCCGACTTCTGGAACAGCCGGTCCCCATTCTGCTGTGAGGCAATCGTGCGATCCCAAAGCTTGGTCAAAACCGACGCCGGCGGCTCTAGCGCGCCAACTTCGGCCTTCGATTTTAAATCGCTGTAAACTTCCTGCGGCACGCGCACGGTGCCGTAAACCGTTTGGTAGTTCTTCGCGTGGATGCCTTTGACCAGCACTTTGCGCTCGGCGGTCGAGGCAAAGTTGACCGTCGTGCCGGCGTTCCGTACCTGGAGCCAGCCGCTTTCAGAATCCGAATACACAAAAAGTATGTCGCCGTTCTGCGCGAACCGAATGTTATCGATATCGCCGACTGGTCCACTGCCGTAGTGCAACTCGATCGTCTGGTTGACTAAACCGAGCCCGGTGACCGTATCCGATGTCACTCCCGCCGAAGAATTTTTCACGTTCGTGCAAACTGCCTGGGAGGGAAATTTAATATAGTGGTACGAGCGCCACCACCCCGGATTGGTCGGACCGGGAGACTGACAGAAGATCATCGCCCGCCATAGGTACTGTCCGGGCCCCGAGCCGAACCCGCTAAGCGCCAAGCACGCTGATTGGGCCGCATCCCCGGTAACGAAGGTGGGGCAGGTGACCGTACTCGCGGGTAAACCGCGTTCTTGGCCAGCTCGCGTCAGGACTCCGGTCCCCTGACTCCCCTGAATCGCGGCACCGATTACGGAGAGTACGCTTTCCGACTGCACGATAATTGGCGTATCCTTTCCACAATGGGACATACCGAATGCGGTGACTAGGAAAAGGAGACTAAAGAGGAGGCGTTTCACGGCGAGTACAATAGTCTCGCACTTGGCCCATCGTTTCAATAAGCACGGGCTCTAGTGCCTCCGCCCCTAGGAGCCCCAGTACGCGCGGCAGCGCGGGGTCATTCGTCACCGTCATGGCGATGAGGGCGTTCCGCCGCAAACCGCCCCGCTTCGCGCGCGTCATCGGCGTGCCGCCGAAAAACGACTCGTACTCCGCCTGCGACATCGTGACCACTTGCTCGAGAGGCGGCATTTTTCGCAATCCAACACTGGCGGGCAGGCGATTTTGCTCCGCCCTCCCGGGTCTATCTCGGGTGGCCGACCCGGGTCTATCTCGGGTGGCCGACCCGGGTCTATCTCG
>JAYUBV010000155.1:0-7501 GCA_043740655.1 Pseudomonadota bacterium
AAAAAAACTATCCAAGTTTTCCAACTTCCACCGCGCGCCGTGGCAGGCGCGCGAGAAGGCGTTGGCCTATTGGAGCGCCATCGACGTGGCGTATCTTCCTTACGGCGAATCGATGGGGCAGGACGGGGCGTTCGCGGTAAAGGCGCTGGAGGCGATGTACTTCGGCAAGCCCATCGTCTCGACGGAAGTGCCTAAGACGCAGGACCTACACGATCTGGTGACGTTCGCGGAGAGTGCGGAGGAGTTGAAACCACTGCTGGGTAAGTGGGAGTCGCTCAAGATCGCTAGTGACGACGAGTTTTGGAATCTGGCGTGGGAGATGAATCCGCGGGTACACCTGGCACGGGTGGCGGGGATTGAGGTGTAGGCTGGCTGCAGAGGGTGATTAGGTTTTCTGGAATGTTTGGTCCTCCGAGGGATTTTGGCCGAAGGTGGTGGTGCTCGACCCCAAAGCGCCGACCCGCAGACGAAAAATAGATAACACGGGCTTTTTCGGTCGCCAGGAAGGCCCCACGGTGCCCCGGAAAATAGGCAACCTTCGAAGCGCTAAACGCCCGGCCCCCCCGGACAGAGCAAACCAGCAACGTCCACCTTTACCAACGAGCGGACTTTCTCAAAATAGGGGTTTGCTTTCCTACGCCTGCCGCGTGCTCGCCCGCGCCTGTAACGGCTGCACAATCTGTAGCATCTGGTGCACGCGATCTACGTAAGTATGCTTCCCCGTCGTACAGCGACGGTATCCGGCCTGGGCGATCTTTTTTCGCTCCGTCTCGTGGGCCAGGTAGTAATCGATCTTCTCCCGTAGCTCGTCGGTTGATGAGTAAAGGATGATTTCCTTACCTTCCTCGAACAGGCCCAGGATCTCGTCGTTGCGCGGGGCCACCTGCAGCCCTCCGCAGGCGGGGATTTCGAAGGTGCGCTGGGTGTGGCGATCTTGGGCCTCCGCCCGCAAGAGCCCCAGCGAAATCTGACTACGGCTAATCACGTCGGCAAATTCCAGGTAGTACACGGCGTGCGGAACGATGTGCGAGCTGTGGGCGGAAAACTCTGTCCAGCGGGCCCAGCCATTGCCCCATACGTAGGTGCGGTCCCAGCCCGCGGCGTTTAGCTCCGGCAGGCGTGAACCGTCGAACGTGCCCACGAACGAAACCGGATAATCTCGCGGTAAACGGCTTTCCGCCGTCGGCACCGGCCGATGGCAGGTGGGCTCGTAGGCCGAGGGAATGTAAAAGGCGTGCACCTGCCCCAGTGTTTGGTAGCGCTTCACATTTTGCGATTTGGTGGTGAACAGAAAATCTAGGCTTTTGAGCGTGTCCTCAAAATCGGTAGGCTTTACGATTCCCGCGGAAAAGACGTTGTCGTGCGAGTGGTACGCAAAGCGGGTGCGGCCGTTCGAGTCCTTTTGGACCTGACGGATGATGTCCGCCCCCAGGTAGTTTTCGGCCATGATGAAAATAAGGTCGAAAGTGTTCCGCTGGGTTAGCTCTAAAAACTGTTGGTTTGCGCGGCCGATACGTTCAGGGGAAGGGCCTCGCCGCAGCTTCGTCATGGCCTTTTCGAGTAGCGATCCGGTACGAAAGTACTGAGGGCTGAAGGCAAAGACGTCGTGCCCAAGCCGGACCATCGCGGTAAAGTAGTGGAGCGAGCAGTGGGTGCCGTCCGTGCTGCCGAAGAAAAGAATCTTCAAGTCGTTCCCCTCGTGACGCTGATTTGAACCGACAACAACTAGGCAAGTGTAACATGGTTCGACAAGCGGTCTGCAGTCACATCTAACTAATTGATAGTATTTAATTATAAGTCATGGCGCGGCGTGGGTTAGGGTGGCTCATTTGCTTACCCGCTTTGTCTTCGACACGCTCCGAAGCCTGCGTGAATACGCTTTCAGGCTAAGGGGTCGCTGGCAGCCTCCTTGCACTAAGTACTGGGAGAAGCATTTTAGATAATCACCTTGGCTAGACATCTTTGGAGGCAACCATGCGTTGGCAGCTACTTCTTTCTCTCTCTTTGGTTACGGCGTTCGGGCTCGTCGGATGCGCCCGCCAATCGGCCAGCAAATTGAACATGGACCTCGAAAAAAATGGCCCTGTCTCTCAGGTCGATTACGACCCCTCTAAAGAGAAGGACAAAAGCTACGGCGTTCGCGCCGCTACCGGAAAATCCGGCATTCGCGGAGCTCTCGATTCGGGTTCGTACTACGGCACGGACAGTTTACTTCTGCAGCTCATCAACTACCTTCAGCCTTACTCTTCCATCGTAAGCAACGTAATCGGCGTTACGCTGGGCTCGGATTCGTTCAACAATATTTATGCACAGTACTGCGCCGTGAACCCGTACTATTGCTACGGACGTCCGGAGTCACAACAGGTCCCTGTTCGTGTCTCCTTCACGCTTACGACGGCGGGTGGTACGGCTCCCAAACTTTATCGCGTATACGTCTCGCAGAACCAATACTCGGGCTTGAACGCGGGTAACTTCCAGGGAACGAGCTACGCGGAACGTTGGACCACGACGGGGACTTCGACGGAATTCACCGGTATTATCTTCCCGGGCTCTAACTTGAGCTTTTACCAAGCGTCCAGCGTAGGCGCCACGAACCTAACGGCTTCGATGACGGTCACCCCGCTCTCCGGCTCGTCGACGACGCCGGGCTCGGGCTCGAAGGACATTACGTCCCTGCTCAACCAGTCCACGGGTTTGCCGAGCTACTACGTTTCGCAGGTGAACGTGGATTCGCTCACGGTGACCCCTATTGGCTCGACGGGTACAACGGCTAAAATCAAAGTCGGCCTAATCACGCCGCAGCAGGTTTGTTATAGCTGGTACTGCTTGAATCAGTATCAGTAAGATTTAAATTCGGTTGGATTCCGAAATCACGGGGAAACGTCCGAAACGGGAAGAAGCTCTTAGCTTCTTCCCGTTTTGCATTTTGTAGCTCTAAAAAAGGAAACGGGGATGAAGCGACCTTAAGTCTGCTTCATCCCCGTTTCAAAGACCTCACCGCCACCAAAATTGGCGGCGGCGGGTGAGAGAGGAGTAGTGGTTTTTATCACCGGGTTGCCCCGGTGCTGCCCTCTCGGGCAGACGTTTTCCCGTTCGCGTAGGAGCGGGAATCCTTTTACGGCCTCTCTCTGCCTCTCGAACCCCCCCGGGTTCTCCGTACAAATCAATGCGCGCCTTAAATGCGGCGACGGCCTTGCGGCGTCAGCACGCGTTCATTGGGATGAATTGCAAGGCGTGCCACCGGTGACGTTTTTGTGCCCTGAATACGGAGAGAATTCACTAAGTGCTTAAAGTCGGAAAAGTTTTGGCCTTAGGCACGGTTAATCACGGCGACATGTCACACCGCTCCCAGGTGTCAAAATGTCAGACACCAAGCGCAATCCGGTCATTGCGAGGCCTTGCAGAGGCCTCGCAATGACGGGTGGCTGAGATCCACGCAATGACCACCATGGTAGAATTGAATTCCGATGAGCCGCAGCGATAAAGATCTCGAAGTCACCTTTCGATCCCAAGTCGTTCAGCGTGGCACGCTCGAAAAAGTAGAGCTAATCGCGACCGGGGGGATGGCCCAGATCTTCCGCGCCTGGCAGCCCTCGCTCGAACGCTACGTCGTTATCAAGAAGCTAAAGGACGAGTTTTTGCTGCAGGACGAGACCCTGGAACGCTTCCGACGCGAGGCCAAGGCCCTGGCCTCGGTTCTGCACGAAAATATCGCCCACGTTTACGACTTCGTGGATGCCCGTGAGCCGTACCTGATCATGGAGTTCATCGACGGCGTCGATGTTTCCGACGTGGTCGAAAAGCTCGGCAACATCCCTCCCCAAGTGGCGGTCAGCATTCTGCTGGGCGTGGCAAAGGGCGCTAGCTTCATTCACTCGCGAGAGCTGGTCCACCGGGATATCAAGCCGTCCAACATTCGGCTCACCAAGCGCGGCGAAGTAAAGCTGATGGATTTCGGCATTGCGCTAAATCTAAACCCCGAGAATGAGGGGCTGACCCGACCGGGGTTAATGGTGGGATCGCCGTCTTACCTTTCTCCCGAGCAAATTTTGGGGGACGCGGTTTCGGCCCAGTCCGACATTTTTCTATTGGGCGTTACGCTTTACGAAATGCTGACCGGGTCCAAGCCGTTTAAGGACAGCGCCGGCAAATCGATCTTCCAAAAAATTCGCGAAGCGAGCTACGTGCCGGTGCGCGAGATGAACCGCACGGTGCCCGCCAAATTAGAGAAGATCGTAAAGCGTTGCCTGATGGCGCGCCCGGAAGATCGCTACGATTCGGTCCGCCGACTTATCCATGATCTCGAAGAATTTATGGGGCCGGATCAGGCCGGCCACCCCGAAGAGATTGTTCTGTCGTTTCTGGATCACGAAGCGATCCTCACCCCGGCCATCGACTACCACCGCAAGAAAGTGGCCCCCGAAAAGAAGGCTCCGCCGAACGTGATGGTGGTCGTCACCTTCGTGGTGGGGCTACTCCTCGGCGCGGGGGTGGGCTTCTGGTTGGGCGGCCGCAGCGCCACCCCTCAGTTAGCCCCCGCGAGTTCTGCGTACCCGCCCGCGGTACCGGCCAAGGTGCCCGGCCGCAAAGGGGCGTCATTACCCCGCTCGGGAAAGTAATTATTACGAGATCTTAGGCTCGTTTTTCTCGGTCTTTCCTTTGCCCCCGATTCGCGTTATACGAGGGCGTGTTTTTCAAAAAATCTCCCACAAATTCGAACGTGCCCATTCAGCAAGACGACGTCGTCAACGCCTTACGGCAGATCATCGATCCCGATCTGAAGCGGGACATCGTCTCCCTGGGTTTCGTGAAAAAGCTTGAAGCCAAAGAGGGCGCCGTTCACGTGACCATCGAGCTGACCACTCCCGCCTGTCCCGTGAAGGAAGAGATGAAGGCGCAGGCCGAGCAGCTCATCGCCAAGGTCGCCGGCGTCAAGTCGGTGCACGTGGAGATGACCGCCCAGGTGCGCGCGTCCCATCCCGGCATAGCCGGTGCGCCGGGCAATCGCATCCAGCTTCCCCACGTCAAAAATTTGATCGCCATTGCCAGCGGTAAGGGTGGCGTCGGTAAAAGTACCGTCACGGTGAACCTAGCCGTGGCGCTGGCCGAAACGGGCGCGAAGGTCGGACTACTGGACGCCGATATTTACGGCCCCAGCATTCCGCTGATGATGGGCACGCGCACCGAACGCGTGTTGCAGGATGGCGCTAAGCTACTGGCCATAGAAAAGTATGGCATCAAGATGATGTCGATGGGCTACGCGGTGGAAGAGGGAAAGCCGGTGATCTGGCGCGGCCCGATGGTCCACGGCGCGCTCACCCAGTTTTTATCGCAGACCGATTGGGGCGAGCTGGACTACTTGCTCATCGACATGCCGCCGGGAACCGGCGACGCGCAGCTCACCATGAGCCAAACCGCGCCGCTGTCGGGTGCGATCATTGTGACGACCCCGCAAGAGGTGTCGCTCATCGATGCGCGTAAGGGCTTGGCGATGTTCCAGTCGGTGAAGATTCCCATTCTGGGAATCGTCGAGAACATGTCGGGCTTTGTCTGCGGACATTGTAACGAAATCACCCACATCTTCCTGCAGGCCGGCGGAGAAAAATTAGCGAACGAGAGCGAAGTGCCATTCCTAGGGGCGTTGCCGCTGGATCCGCAGGTCGCGATGGCGGGCGATTCGGGAATGCCGGTCGTGTTGAAGAATCCGGATTCGGAAGTGGCCAAGCGTTATCGCGCGATGGCGGGCCGGGTGGCGGCGGAGCTGTCGCTGCGGACCATGGGGCAGCCCCAGTCCTTTCAGCCGTTGGAAATGACATGGAGACCGTAAAGGAAATTTATCCGGTTAGCCTGAAACAGGTTGGGCCCAAGAATTTGGGCATCGTCTGGAACGATGGGCACAATGCTTTCTACAGCACCCGCAAGGTGCGTTTGGCGTGTCGGTGCGCGGGTTGCGTGGAAGAGTGGACCAACCGTCCGATCTTAGACGAAAAGTCGGTACCGGAGCTGGTGCATCCGCAAAAGATGGAGACCGTCGGTCGCTACGCGATTCGTTTCGACTGGAGTGATGGTCACACTACCGGTATCTACACCTTCGAGAATTTGCGCAAGCTTTGCGAGTGCCCCCAATGCCGAACGCTCTCTCAGTAGAGAAAAAGCCATTCCCCATTCGATCGGTTCAATCCGATCGCGGCAGCCTCGTGCCCTGGGAAGTCGCCGGCTACTTTGAAGACTTTGAGAAATCGAAAAGTCCGTGGGGCTTTTTTGATCTCACCCATTGGGAAGTGGTTGAGATGACCGGCCCCGACGCCGCCGATTTTTTGCACCGGATGTCGACCGCCAACATCAAGGAGCTCGCCGTTTCGGAGGTGACTTACCTGGCATTTCTGACCGGTCGCGCCAACCCCGTCGTATTTGGGTACACGCTTCGCTCGACCGAAGCCTCGTTCCTGCTGTTCTTCCCGGCCGGCCAGGGCTTGACGGCGCTGGAACACATCGAGAAGTTTCACTTCGCGGAAAATTTTGAATCGCTGCGCCGTCCGGACCTGTTGCTAACTGGCTTGTGGGTTCCCCCGCCGGAACGCGACGTCGAAACGTTTTTCGACACCGCTTTGCCGAAGCAGCCGCTTATCGCCGTCGAAACCGAGTACGAAGAGTCGCCGCTAACGGTGTGGGGGGACGACGTTCGCCCCGAGCTGTTCTGGGTAATGACTCCGGCGGATAATATGGAGCACCTTTGGGCGGGCTTCCGCGGTGACGGCGGCACGTTGGTGGGGCAGCGCCTGTTTGAGTACTACCGGCTGCGCGCCGGAGTGCCCGAGGTCGGTAAAGAAATCTCGGAGAAAGAAATTTTTCTTGAAGGTAACTTCGAGCGCGGCGTGGCCCGCAACAAGGGCTGCTACCCGGGGCAAGAGGTCATCGAACGCATCTTCACCTATGGCCAGGTGAATAAGAAGCTGCTCCCGATCGAACTCGTGGCGACGGAAAGCTTTCCCATGCTTCCGTTTACGCTGCACAGCGCAGGGCAGAATGTGGGGACGGTGGTGGCGCTTGCCCTCCACCCCGAAAGCGCCAACAAAGCCATCGCTTTGGCTTACGTCGGTAAGGCCCACTGGGGCTTAAAAACCTTCGACGGGCCCAATGGCGTAGAAGGCCATCTCGGCGTGCGTCCGGCGTCCGGGTCAGCGCGTTAAAACGCCTTTTTTTATTGGCATAGCTAGCGCTTTCGGCGAACCTTAACTGTTCGCTTCAAACCTCTCGGAATTCAACATGATCAGGCATCCTCTCTTTCGATTCTTCGCCTCGCTGAAACTAGCGGTTTGCACGATTCTTTCCCTCGCCATGGTTCTGGCGACCGCCACGGTTTTGGAATCGCTTTACGGCATGCGATCGGTGCACCTGCTCGTATACGGCACGCCGTGGTTCGCTGGCTTGCTCTTCATGCTGGGGTTCAACGTGCTGTGCGCGGCCTTTTCGCGTTATCCGTGGAAAAAGCACCAGACCG
>JAYUBV010000156.1:0-2241 GCA_043740655.1 Pseudomonadota bacterium
GCTTCACTTAAGCGAATGGAAAGTTCGATCTGATCGTCTACAAAACGAAAGCCCATCGGCTTTTTTTCGTCGAAAACGAAAAAGACCTCTTTAGTTCCGCCGCCCAGTACGTTCTCGGCGGTCTCTTCGTCCGGCGGAACGTAACCCATCATTTCGGCCGCCTCGACCTCAGTCATCGCCGTGCCGCCCAATCGCATTTCGGCGATCCGTTCGATGAATTCGGGATGCATTCTCAATAGGATTGGCTCCGCGGTGGTCGCTTGCAATCCGGGAATGGTGCTCGCGTTAACGCCGTAGAGCTCGGCGCCGCGGGTCCCGCGGATCGCCAGCCAGTTGCCGTCGCTTCCGGTTCCGAGTCTTCCGCCGAGAAGGCCTCGCTCGATGAACGGACGGTACACGTAGGTGTAATATTTTTGATGAAACGGGAGCAAGGTGTCCCACACCGTCTCGTCGAATTGCTTAGCGAGTTTTTCTCCGACGGTACGCGAAGCGTCTTGTTCGGCTTTCTGCTTCTGATTGAAAACCTCGTTGGTTACCTGAGCCGGGGCGAGGTTGGCGCGAAGGCGAGGAAATATCGCCTGACCAGGAATGGGCAGTGCTTCCTGACTGCCGGGATCCACGCGGTACGACCTTCCGCCGCTGGATTCGAAACGGCGTCCGGGTAAAAGTCCCTGCGCCTGAACGCGTTGGTTGCCGTAATAATTCATTTGGCTACTGGCTTCGGTCCGCGCGCCGTACACCGCGATTCCGGCCTCTTTAAAGAGGATGGTTTTGGCGGTGACGGCGTTAGTGACGATATTGGTATTAAATTGCGCGCCGATCTCGGGGTGGCTCTTACCGGGGCTGCCCGGATCTTTCTGTCCGTCGGTAGTGTTCGTCGTGCCGATGTTGGTCGTGGAGTGGAAGATAAGCTGAAACGCGAGCCCTTCCACGGAGGTCATCGGAGCGGCGGTGACCGAGCCTTGGGTGACGGCGGTGCCGCGCATCGTGGTTCGCTGCGCCGTCTCGGCTATAGGCTCACTTTGCAAAATAGGTTTTTGCACCAGCTCCGAGAGCATCCCTGAGCGAAGGGCCACGAGGAACACCTCGTCGCCGTCGACAAGCGAAGTGTCGTTGGCCGCGGAAGCGTAGGTACAGGCGAGCGTGAGGAGAAAATAGTAAGAAAAATGCTTCATACGACCTTCGTGGTTTTTTTTCACCGGCGTAGCCGAGGGAACAACGGTTGCCGCGCTGGACCGGGCGACTGAATGAGGTCCCCGTTACGATGTCCGCTTAACTTCGGAAATCTTTCGGGGGCCGGCGTAGACGACAAAATGTAACCCGCCCGTACGTAACTCTCTAAAACGGCTTGAGTCGCTCCGGGCCCCCGGGTGATTCCGATATTGGCCGGGCCAAAGAGCAGCGCGCGAATGCAATGGGGGGCATTAGGATCGAAAAAGGAATAGTTCACCCGTCCCGACTCGAGTTCCGCGGCCCGGTGGGCGGCCAGCTCAAAGAGCTCGGCCCGAGTCTCGTAGGGGCCAAACGAGTAAACGTCCCGACGGGTGAAAAAGCCACCTTGCCGAGCGCGGTCAATGGAAGCTCCCACCTCCGCATTTTGTCCGCGGTGGACGCCGAAAGCGGGCATGCGCAACGGACGAAGGCCGGGCATTTCGCCCTCCACCGGGATCCAGTTTATTTTAACCGTGCGGGTTTGGCCGTCCGCTTGTACTTCAGTGAACTCACCGAAGCTATGGGAGAAAGCCGGGGCATTTCGCCAGTTTTCCCAGCCGTAGAGGGTGACGTAGTAGCGGGTGCCGGAGGGCTGGGCCAGAGCGGAGGCCCCTCCGAAGACGACTAATCCGACCAAACCAAGCCTTTTCAGAGCAGCGTAAATCAAACTCATAAGTTCCCCGTAGTGATACCAAAAAAAACGGGAATGACACATCGTGTTTAACGGTTCAAGAGGAAAGTGGAATGCTAGGGAAAAATCGGTCCGCTCCGGGGACGGTCGGAAAAGGAATGCCTCTATTTTCCGATGGCGTCGAACTTCGTCGGAGAGAACGAGAGGTTGTCGAGCCCGGATTTGGTTCCGAGAAAGAGGTTTCCGTCCGGCAGGTACTGCATCGTTTCGAACTGCCGCGGGGGCAAAGTCGCCGTGCCAACCTTTTAGATGGTCTTCGCATGGCGATCCTTGAGCATCATGGTTAACTTCGTTTTCTGACTTGATTGTTTCATGCACGGAGTCAGACGGTGCCATTG
>JAYUBV010000157.1:0-2236 GCA_043740655.1 Pseudomonadota bacterium
GCCACAGCCGCCGTAGGCGATAAGAGGGATATTATGCGTCACTACTACTTTGGTGAATGGGTTGAACGCACTACCGCGCTAACGGAAACGGAAGTAAGCGAAATCAACGTCCGTGGGCGCAAAGCGGCCAAGACGTTTGCGGCCTACCCGGTCGAAAAGGTGCTTTCGCTTTTAGACCGCGTTGGCCAGCTCTGGGCGAACTCCGAGTACGGTCCGCGGAAGCAGTTGGAAGCCTCGCTGCCCTCGAGTACCGGTTTTTCAAAAAAGATGATCGAGATGGGCATGAACGAAATTGCGTTCGTGCTGAAGGCCGGCCACTTGCGCGACAAGCTGAAGGTGGAAACCGGCAGCATCGAACGGGAAGGGCAGTGGAGCTACGTAGATCGCTCCAAGACCGCGCTGACTTTAAGTCCGCTCGGCGTCATTCTGCACATCCTGTCCGGGAACGTGTTCCTCGTCGGCATGGGGTCTCTCGTCGAGGGGCTTATTACCGGTAACGTTTCCATCCTGAAGCGATCGTCGGGCGACGGCGATTTTTTGGAGCTGCTCGTAAAGTCGATTCAAGAGCTCGATACGGACGGCGTCGTCTCCAAGTCGTTTGCCATCGTTGATTACCCGTCCTCGAACAAGGGTGTGATCGCACAGTTTAAGAAGGAAGTAGACGCGATCGTGGTATGGGGCGGCGAGCAGGCGGTGAAGGCCTACCGGGACGATCTCCCGGCGCGAACCCGGTTCATCGTCTTCGGACCCAAGATTTCATTGGGGCTCATCACAAAAAAAGGGCTCGAACAGTGGGGCGCTTACGCCATCGGCGAAAAGCTCGCGTTTGAGCTTGCGATCTGGGATCAGAACGCCTGCACGGCGCCGCAGGTCTGTTACGCGGAGAATAGAGAAGTTGCGGAGGCCGTGGCCAAAGCGCTGGCCCTCTCGCTCGAAACCAAGGAACTCGAGATGCCGGCGGGTCCGGCAGACGCCAACACCGCGGTGGAGATTCAAAAGATGCGTTCGGTCGCCGAGATCGAACACGCGCGGGGTTTGGGCAAATTGTACGAATCGAAGGGTGGCGTAGCCTGGACGGTAATCGTCGACTCGAAAATGGACGTTGAGTCCTCTCCGCTCCACCGCACACTCCGCATCGTGGCGGCCCCGTCGCTCGACGCGATCTATCAGGAATTGGAATCGGTACGCGGCTACCTGCAAACCGTTGGCGTGGCCGCAAGCCAGGACGAATTACGGGATGTTGCCAACTCACTCGCGCGTAGCGGCGCGGTCCGCATCTTGGAGCTCGGCCAGATGGCGGGCGGCGAGATCGAAGATCCGCACGATGGTGCTTACGATCTTCCCCACTACTTCAACGTGACCTTCGCCCGTTTTCCGACCGCTGCGCGGTGGACCGGATCGGATGTCGACGCGCGATTGCGCAAGCTAATATCGGTCGCTAAAGGGTCACCGTTTTACGCCGAACGTTTGGCCGGCAAAGAAATTAATGGCGTGGCGGATCTTCCGAAGATCCCCACCCTTACCCGTGAGCAGATGGAGGCGGGGTTGCCGCCGCAGAGCAACGCTCTGTTTTCGGGCCACTGGCAGCCGGGCGGTTACGTCTCGCGCAGCGGTGGTTCGACGGGCGTACCCAAGTTTTCCGTGTACGACGGCCACGACTGGGAGCAGATGATTTCTGCGGCGGTGGACGTGTTTAAGGCGGCCGGGCTACAGGCCGGGGACCGTCTGGCCAATTGCATGCTAGCGGGCGATCTTTACGGCAGCTTCGTCTCCTTCGATCACATCAATTGCCGCCTGGGGGTGCAGACCTTCGCCTTCGCGGAGAAGCTGGATCCGCACCTATTCCTAAAAATCTGGCGCACCTTCAAGATTAATGTCATCCAGGCCATTCCGGCGGTGATGATACCGCTGCTGCGTGCGGTGAAGGAAATGGAACCGACCTTCGGACTCGAGAAGGTGATCTTCGCCGGGGCCACGCTACAGCCTTCGGATAAGAAGTGGATGACCGAGCAGCTCGGCGTGAAACGCATCACCTCCATCATCGGCGCCAATGACGGCGGTCAGATGGGATTCCAGTGCGATAAGCTATCCGGCGCGTTTCACCACACCGTTGCCGTTCTCATCTAATACTTCGAGGTAGTTGAAATCGTCTACGGTGTGGTGAAACGCGCCGGATAGCTTATCGCACTGGAATCCCATCTGACCGCCGTCATTGGCGCCGATGATGGAGGTGATG
>JAYUBV010000158.1:0-2233 GCA_043740655.1 Pseudomonadota bacterium
CTTTAAAGTTTCTAGCGCTGCCAACCGAAAGGTCATTGAACTGAATTTCTCTTTTGGGGGTGTCCCTTGCCACGCAAAGCCACGAAAACTACAACGACGACGAACACCGTAGACACTACACCGGTGAAAGAAACCAAAGCCCGCGCTCCGCGTGCGGCTAAAGTGGTGGCGGCTAAAGCCGTTCCGACTCAGGCTCCCGAGCCGACGCTGGAAACGCCGAAGCCGGTGCCGCCGCGCACTCCGGAACGCAAGAAGTTGTACGAAGAGTGCAAGAAGAAGCTGTTGAAGGCTAAGGAAGAGCACCTGGCCCATTTCGATCGCAAACGGGAAGCGATCTCCGAACACATCCACGGTGACGACGGTGACGTTGCCAACGCGGCGGAAGAGCAGGATATCGCGGTTAGCCGCCGTGAAAACTTGCTGCACCTATTGTCGGAAATCGAAATCGCGTTTGAGCGTTTAACCGACGGCTCGTACGGGATCTGCGAAGAGACCGGGGAGCTAATCGAGGCGGAACGTCTCATGGCGATTCCCTGGACCCGCTTGAGCCTCGAGGGCGCCATCGCCCGCGAAAAAGAAGACCAGACCCTGCAACGCCGTCGCGCTTAACGGCGCATGAGTTCCGGTTCTTGCCGCCGCTTGGCGGTAGAGAAGTAGAGCACAAGCCCCAGAATGCCGCCCACGAGCGATCCCACGCCCTGCGACCATTTCAACCGGGTGAGCGCCCATTCGATCGGGGCCACGCAGTTAAATCCGAACTGCGCCGGCGGGGCGAAGTACCAGGCGATCACCTTAGGGGCGAGCCACGTCGTGAGCACGTTCCCCAGGAAAGCCCCCGCCAACAACAACCAGATCCACGTCTTCCGTTTTTCCATGTTCTACTTTCTCTTTCATTGCCGCCTCGTAGGCGCTTAATTAAATTGAGTCTGCCGATAAGCCGGATTCTGTCCCCCAGCTTACGCCGGGTAACAATCATTCCTCTAGCCCCACCGTTACCGGTGGAGTCTGGCGACCTACCTGAGATTCGATCGAGCGAGTAGCCCGATGTTAGTGACGTTTAACGGCCCCTAACGATCTCCGTTTGGTCTTGCACCCCGTAGAGCTTGCCTGTTTTCACTACAGCAACTCGGTACTTACGTACCGTCCGAATGGCTTTGCCAAGGCCGTTCGTTCCTACTCCTTGCGGAGCAGAAGTCCTGTACTTCCTTTCTGTTGCGCTGGTCCGCAGCTTTCGCTGGACGGGCGTTACCCGCTACGGAACTCTTTGGTGTCCGGACTTTCCTCTCGGCCGCAAAACCTTACGGTCAGCGACCCAGCGATTGCCTAGCAGACTCAATCCGGCCCTTATAGCCCGTTCGGAGGGTCGGTTTCAAGCCTCGGGCACATCTCAAAGAGGACGCCCCAAGCCCTTTAACTGTAAACCCACCTGACACTAGGGAAGGGGTATGCCAAAATTCCCCCATGGCTACGGTTTTCGAGTTCCCCTACCGCACGGTTGCCGAGGTACGCATCGAAAACTTGCTGCGCAATCTCTACGCGCTTAGGAACCACTGCCGTAAAGAGATCATTCCGGTGGTGAAGGCCGATGCGTACGGCCACGGCCTCTGGCAGTGCGCTAAGGCGCTGGTCCATCAGGGCAGCTGCCAGACTTTGGCGGTGGCCACCCTCGAAGAGGCCATTGAGCTTAGGCGGAAGCTAGCGTCCCCCACGATCCTTGTCCTCTCCGGATTTTTTCCGCACCAGGTGGAAGCCTATCTGAAGCATCGGCTAACCCCCGTCATCCACCACTTGCCGCACCTTAAAAGTTTGCTCGGACGCCGGGCGTTGCCGGACATCCACCTTAAGTTTGATTCTGGCATGCACCGCCTGGGGCTACTCCCCGACGAAACGCGCGAGGCCGCCCACCTGCTCGATCGCATGCACACGAAACTTTCGGGGTTGGCGACCCACTTTGCGGAAAGCGAATCGCCGCTATCCGGATTCACCGACAAGCAGCTCAACGTTTTTGCAGGGATCCACGACACCTTCCGCGAGAGAAATTTGCTCCACACTGACGCCAAGATTCACGTCGCTAACTCCGGCGGCATCCTACGCGGGAAGTGGGGCCCCTCGACCGCGGTGCGGCCCGGGCTAGCACTTTACGGCATATCCCCCAATCCTCGCCTCGAGATAATGATTAAACTATTGCCGGTGCTGTCGTGGAAAACGCGCGTGCTGTCCGTGAAAGACGTCG
>JAYUBV010000159.1:0-7471 GCA_043740655.1 Pseudomonadota bacterium
ACGACAGTTGAATAGTTACGCCGCCCGCAAGAATCCGGCAAGGGCATCGGCACCTAACTGTCGCGTTATACACGGGTGGGGGTGCCAAGTGGAGGCGGGTTTGCTATCTCTCTAACGTGCCTACACGAAAAGGATTTCTCGCCCTGTCGGACCGGGTTTTACCGGGGCTGACCATCGGCCTTTTTCTTTCCTTCCTAGTTTCCCGTTCGATGCTCGTGGTTTTTTCCGCGGTCTTTCTACTGTGGGGTGGGGCCGCGTGGGGCGTTGCCGAGGGGAAGCGGGCGGGGCGGTATCCGTTGCTGTTACCGTTTCTTGGGTTCTTCGCCGCCGTGATCTTGTCGATTGCGCTAGCGGACCCGTACCCCTGGCAGACTCCGCTCGGGAAGTGGCGGTACTACTTCATGTACTTCCCGCTGGTTTTCGTTTTTGCGCGGTACCCGAAGTTGCCCAGGCAACTGACCCCTTACGCGGTGGGGGCGGCCATCGTGCTGGGCGGGATGGCGTGCCTGCAGTATTTTGGGATGCCGTGGACGGCGAAGTTCGTGGGGCACGGGCTGTCGCCGGTACCCGGGGATCCCTCGCATTTTCAGGCGCGCGGTTTTTTTCCGCACCACACTTTATTTTCGAGCGTGCTGACGCCGCTGTTTCTTTTTTTACTTGCCGGTTTTTTGGCCACGGGGCCGAAAAAAGGGCGCACCACCTATGGGGTGGGGATGGTCTTTAGCGCCATCGCGTTGGTTTTGACCTTTTCGCGAGGAAGCTGGCTCGCGGCGGTGGCCGGAACGGTCACGATGCTGTTTTTCTCGTTGGGAAAAAAGGCGATCGTCGCGGTGTGTGGGCTGGCGATCGTAGTGGCGATAGCGTCCGCGGCGGTGCCGTCGTTTCGGGATCGGGCGGCCAAGCTACAGTTTAGCCAGAATGGGGATCGCATCGTGCTGTGGGAAAGTGCCTTGCGCATGTTCCGAGAACGGCCTGCGACTGGAAAAGGGTTTCATAGCTACGGGTTTTACCAAAGTCGCTACCTCACCGATCAAGAGAAGCGAGATTTCGGCTACGTACCGGCGGAGGTGCATAACATCTACCTCGACGTGCTGGCCGGTACGGGGGTGGTCGGTTTGCTCGGTTTTCTTTCCCTCCTCTTTATGGCGGCGAAAAATTGCCACTCCGCCTGTTTGGTTCGTCAACCCGAGGACGAACTCAGTCTGCTGACGGCCCTGGCGGCGGGGCTAGCGATCCTGGTGAACAACCTCACCGACTCGCACCTGTACTCTACGTTTGGAGCGGTGAGCGGGGTCTTTATCTTGGCGATGGGGCAGGCGGTTTATTGGCGGCGCGTGGGGATGAAGCGATGAAAGAGAACAATCGCCGGGCACTTTACTGGACCTTCGTGGTTTTCCTCGTGGCGTCGCCGAGACTCTTCGAGGAAGGCATCTCGCTGGACCCCGCCATTTACAGCACGATGGCGCACCATTTCGCGGAACACGGCGGCTGGCGCATCAGCGCAGGAAAATACTTTTTCCCGGACTTTACCGACCATCCGTACCTGTTCGAGTGGATTCTGGGCGGGTTCTTCCGGCTATTCGGGGCGAGTGACTATACGTCGCGCCTTCCCAATCTGCTGTTCGGTTCTTTTTCGGTTTTTTTTCTGTTCCGTTTCGTGGCCCGGAATTTTGGAGTTAAGGTCGCCCACTATTTTTCGTTCGTCACGATGCTGACCGCCCCGTTCGTCGGCCGATTCGCCACGGCGTACTTGGAGATTACCTATTTCTTTTTCTTCGTAGCGAGTTTGGATTATTTCGATCTCTCGCTGAAGGCGAAGCAGGCGAATGTTTTTTGGCGCAGCGTAGCCGTTTCCGCGGCACTATTCGTGGCGGCGTTCTTCACCAAGGGGATTGCGTTGCTACCCGGCCTGGCGCTGCTTTACTGGTGGGGCGCGATCTCCGGAACGGAGCGGGCCACCGCGCGTAAGGCACTTGGCCTGTGGACGGTGCTGATGGTAGCGATTGCCGGAATCGGCATCGCGGTGCAGAGCGCGAACTCCCCCTTTCCTTTCTGGAGCGGTTACTTTCAGCGTGCCCTCTTCACGCGGGCGGCGCAGTCGAAAAGTTTGTGGCGGGGCGAGTTTCTTTTTCTCCTGCTAATTTTCAAACTGCACTTTGCCCACGTGCTAGTCGGGTTGGCCGCGCTTCCGTCTCAAAATCGGCGTCTGTTTTGGTTTGCGATCGGCGGCGTTGTCCTTTTTGCGGTGGCCAATGGCGTGCTGGGCATGCAGTACCATCACTACACCTACTCGGTATTACCCTTCGTCAATTTACTGACGGTGATGGGGCTGCTCCGTTTAGGCTTCGACAGAATACTGACGGCCGAAGTGGCGCGGAAGTGGGCGTTTCGATTTGGGATCGCGTTCCAAGTTTTTTGGAACCTCGCGCCGATTCCGATGCGGAAGAAACCATTCCCCGATTTTTTTCAGTTCCGTCCGCAGATGGCGTCGCTAAAGCACGCCGGGCTTACCGAGCTGCAGGGCGTGGAGCTAACCGACACCGATTGGCTCTACCCGGCGATGTCGCTGTGGTACTGGAAGTTCGATACGAAGCTAACGACGGCGGCCGCGGTGGAACCCGGTGCGGTAGTCGTGCAGCGAAATGCCGAAGGCAAGGTTTCGCAGCTTAAAGGCTTTCGTCCGTGCGCGACTGCCCCTCGCTACGAGCTGTGGGTGAGCGCAGAGTGGTGGGATGCTTGCTTCCGCGCCACCCAGGTGCTTAAGAAATAAAAGATCGAACCGAACAGCGCGCCGATGGTGGCCCCCGCGAGTACGTCACTCGGGAAGTGCACCCCCACATAGACGCGGCTAAAGCCAATCAGCACCGCAATCAATAAAAACACCGGCCGCAGCCAGCCAATTTTGGTGCGCCAGGCCCAGAACGTCGCCACGCACATGCTGTTGGCCGCGTGGTTGGAAGGAAAGGTAAACCAGTTGCCGCATTTTTCGGCGACGAGACGGACCCACGGAAATTGGGGGTCCACGCACGGGCGGCCCCAATCGCGGAAGTGAACGATTTTCATGCCACGATGGCAAACGGCGTCGGTCGCCGCCACGGCAGCGATGGCGAAGGCTAAGGCGATGAGTGACGGCCAGCGGTCCCGGCGGTTTAGGTTGGCGGCAAGCCAAGCTAGTAGCACTGCGCCAAGGCACATCCACGGCGTATAACCGGTGATGAACTTCATCACCGGATCTAAATAGGGATGGGCGAGATCGATATTGATCGCGCGCAGGAGCCAAACATCTAGGGGGTGATTCCTCATCGGGTGATCAATTGACCAGACCGTCGTCCGGAGGATCGGTCACGACGGCGATGATCTCGACCTCCGTTTCGGATTCGGCTTCCGCTTCCACCGGAGCTTGCGAAGCGGCGGCCTCGGGAGTCTCCTCAATGATCTTGGGCGAACGACGGCGAGTGATCGTCGCCTGAAAGCAAGCGAGAGCTGCCTTGTTCTCTTCCGCCACTTCGCGGTGCGCGGCGGAGGCGTAAATCTCTCCATCGGCATCGCCGGCGCTCTGGAGCATGCCTTCGATCTCTTCGAGACCTTCCGTTGGATCCAGTTCGTCTTCCGGAGCGGTGTTGGTGGAGATAAAAGTATCGAGCCCTTTTTCCATCGCCTTGATCGGATCTTCGGTGTCGCCGGCCAGCTGATCCAGCTCGGACAGCGGCGGCAAATCATTTAGGGACGGCAACCCGACCGTTTCCAAAAATTTGGGGGTGGTGCCGTACACGACGGGACGGCCCGGAATTTCGGCCTTACCGACCATGCGAACCATGCCGCGTTCGATCAGCACCCGCATTAAGTGCGAGCTATCGATGCCGCGAATGGCGTCGATCTCGGCGCGGGTAATCGGCTGGCGGTAAGCGATAATCGAAAGCGTTTCCATAGCTGAGCGCCCGAGGCGGAACGGCTTCGTCGCCAAAAACTTGCGGACGACCGAAGCCGTAGCGGCCTTGGTCGTAAACTGAAAGCCACCGTGCGTTTCGCGCAGCTCGAATCCGAAATCGCCGTTGCTTAAACGGGCTTTGACGGTGAAAAGCGCTTCGTTAATGTCTTCTTTGGAAGGGCCATGGCCCTCGTTATTCGTCAGCACTTCACTGAAACGGTCAAGGCTCACCGGCCGATCGGCGGCGAACAAGATGGCCTCCACGGTAGCGACGAGGGATGCCTCAATGACAACCTCCGGGGGCTCGGCCGGGATGTCTTGAATCGCAATTTCTTCCGCGGGAATGGCTAGGATTTCTTCTTCCATGGTTTCCTTTAAAACTGGCTCATCTAAAGCTGGCCATTTAAAACTGATCAAGCAACGTCACGTTCAGATCGCGCAGCGGCCTGATGGAACGAATGAAAATGGGTCCAAAAATTTCGCCCTGCACGATTTCGATGTACTTCATGCGCGCCAGTTCTAGCATGGCGAAAAAGGCGATGATTACATCTTTGGGCATCACGGGACCGTCTTGGGGCAGCAGCTGACGGAACTCGATCATGGGCGTGTTTTCGAGCAGCTCGCCCATCTGCACGACCTTTTCTTTGATCGAGATGGGGTCGCTCGTAAATTCGAGTGGCTTACGCTGGGTGCGGCTCAACGACGATTTCAATCCGAGCAAAAGTTGGAACGGATCGATGCTGTCGAGCGGGGCGGTAAGTAAACATTCGGGCGGCAGAATATCGGCGGTCGAGCCGGGCCCTTTGGGGTAATACTCGCGGCCCAGCCACTCGCGGCCGTCTAACTCCAGCGCTACTTTCTTGAACTGTTCGTATTCGAGCAGCTTCTGCACGAGGGGAAGGCGTGGATCATCGACCTCGTCTTCCTTCTCCACCGGCAGCAGCATCAGCGACTTGATGTAAGTCAGCGTGGCCGCCATCACCATGAACTCGCCCGCAAGGTTCACATCGGGCTGTTCCATCACTTCTAAAAATTTTAGGTAGTTCGCGCAAATGTGCGAGACGGGAATGTCGTAGATGTTGATCTGTTCCCTACGAATCAGATGCAGGAGTAGATCGAGCGGCCCCTCAAAGTTGGGCAACAGGATCTTGTAGTCCTCTTCGAAACCGCCGGTCCGCAGTTCGGCGGAGGCCGTGTTCTGAAATGCCTGGTCCAGGTTGGCCAGGCCAATGCCGCTATGCATTTGTGGGGAACTCATTCAGAGATTTATACCATCGTCTGGATCAACTGCCAAAACGAGGTAAAAGACCTAATTTATCGTATACTTGGGAGACGGTTTTTTGGGCGCGGGTGCGAGCCTTGTCTGCCCCTTCCCGTAAAATACGATCCAAGGCAGTTTTGTCGCCCATCAACTGGTCGACCTTTTCGCGAATGGGATGCAGCGTCTCGATGACGATATCGGCGGTCTCGAGCTTCAAATAGCCATACTGGCGACCGACGTAGCCCTTGTGAATCTCCTCGACCGTCGTGTTCTTGAGCGCCGCTTGTATCTGAAAGAGGTTGGTCACGCCGGGGGCCACGTCTTTGTCGGCAATCGCCGGCAGCGAGTCGGTGACCGCGCGCTTAAACTTCTTTTTGATCTCGTCGTCGCTGTCGGAAATAAAAACGGTGGCCTGTCCGTTCTCATCCGACTTGGACATCTTGGCGGTGGGCTCCAGCAAACTCATTACGCGCGCGCCCGACGGCGAAATAAAGACCTCCGGCATGGTGAACACGTCGGCGCCCAAATATTTATTGAGGCGTTCAGCCAGATCTCTCGTCAGCTCTAGATGCTGTTTCTGATCCTGTCCAACCGGAACTAAGTTCGACTGGTACAGCAAAATATCCGCCGCCATGAGGGCCGGGTAGGTGAACAGGCCGGCGCCGACCGAGTCGCCCTGCTTTGCGCCTTTGTCTTTGAACTGGGTCATGCGGCCTAACTCGCCCGTGCCGGTAAAGCACGTGAGCACCCAGGCGAGCTCGGCGTGTTCGGGCACGTGCGACTGCGCGAAAAAGGTGCAGGCTTTTGGATCGAGTCCGGCCGCCAGGTAGGTGGCGATGGTGCGGTACGTGTTGTCCCGTAGCTCTTTCGGATCCTGCCGCAACGTAAGCGCGTGCAGGTCCACCGCGAAGAACACGCAGTCGTACTGGGCTTGAAGCTTTACCCAATTGCGAATGGCGCCTAGGTAGTTGCCGAGGTGCAGCCGATTGGTCGGCTGCACCGCCGAGAGCATAACTTTTTTAGAGGCCAAGTGGTTTCCTGACGTTTAGCGAGTTCCGAAAGGCTGAGACTTTAGCGCCGCGATGCGATCGTCAAGGTCCGGATGGCTCGAGAACAGCGCCACGAAGCCGCCTCGGCGGCCGCCGTTGATCTTAAACGCCGCCAGGGCCGGCGCGCGATTGTCGACCGGAACTTCGAACTGCTGCTTTAAGGATTCCAGCGCGTGAACCATTTTGTCCTTGCCCGCGAAGTAGGCCCCGCCCGCATCGGCGCGGAACTCACGGCGACGCGAGTACCAGGCGACCACGATGGAGCCCAGCAGCGAGAACGCGATCTCAAATACCATGATAAGGATCCAGTTGATCATCGGTGACGGGCCGCGGTTTTCGCTATCACGGTTGCCGGCCAGCGCCTGCGAAACACCCCAGGCAAGAACACGTGCCAGGAACATCGAGAAGGTGTTCACCACCCCCTGCACGAGCGTCATGGTCACCATGTCGCCATTCGCAATGTGCGCAATCTCGTGACCCAGCACGCCTTCCAAGGCGGCGGCGTCCATGCGATCGAGCAATCCCGAGGAGACGGCGACCAGCGCGCGGCTGCGCGTGGGGCCGGTGGCGAACGCGTTTACTTCCGGGCTTTCGTAAATTCCGACTTGGGGCATCGCCGGCAATCCGGCCTTCTGCGCGAGACGGTGTACCAGGGTGACCAAGTCCCGCTGGGCGCCCGAAGCGCGTTGCACGTCGATGACCTGCACGCCCATCATCCACTTCGCCATCACGCGCGATAGCGCCAGCGAAATGAACGAACCACAAAATCCGAAGATCGCGCAGAAGACGAGCAGCGACGTCAGGTCGAGTCCGTTCGGCGTAACGTACTGGGGATTAATTCCCAGCGCGGCGAAGACGATGCTCGCCGTAATGCTGATGGTGACCAACACCAGAATGTTCACCATCAAGAAAAGAACGATACGTTTGGCAAAAGCCACGTTTAACTCCTTATGAGATTCCTATGTCAGGACTGCTAACAGTATAGTTACGGTTTGCGTTACCTCAACCGAAATTGGTTCGTCGGGCCGTAAGTCCCCCTAAAGATTGAAGAACAAAGCGGTGTCGAGGGACCAGGAGGAGACGCGCGTAGGGCCGACTCCCCACCAACGGGTGACGCCGAAGGAAAAGCCGCCGAATAGACAACGTCCATCCCTGCTCCGCCCGTGCGGTGGGTCGATTCTGCAGGTATCGTGTTCGGCAGCCCATCCATGATCATGGATGTTGTCGAAGGCA
>JAYUBV010000160.1:0-2231 GCA_043740655.1 Pseudomonadota bacterium
GTTCGCCTGGCTGGTCATCGTGGGCACCTCGAACGCGGTCAATCTGACCGACGGTCTGGATGGCCTCGCTATCGGTCCGATCATCAGTACCGCCTTAACTTTCGGGATCTTAGCTTATCTGGCGGGCCACGGAAAATTGGCGGACTACCTCTACGTCGCCCGCATCAACGAAGCCGGCGAACTGACCATCGTTTGCACCTCCATCGTGTGCGCGGGCATGGGCTTTTTGTGGTTCAACACGTATCCCGCTCAAGTGTTTATGGGGGATGTGGGAGCGTTGGCGCTAGGGGCCGCGATCGGCATGGTGGCACTTTTGGTAAAACAAGAGCTTCTTCTGGTATTAGTCGGCGGAATATTTGTGGTAGAAGCCATTTCCGTAATCACGCAAAGGATTTCGTACAAGGCCACGAAGAAGCGGATTTTCCGCATGGCACCGATCCACCACCACTTCGAATTGAGTGGGTGGGCGGAGCCACAAGTGACCGTAAGATTTTGGATTATTTCGGTAGTACTAGCCATGTTGGGGCTAGCATCTCTGAAGTTACGTTAGTTGGTATCGACCCAAGCTTGGTCCTTGGACCGGGTAGACGGCGATAAGGGAGAAACAGTGATCAAAGTCAAAAAAGGCATGAAAGCCTTGGTGGTCGGCCTCGGCCGCAGCGGCGCAGCCGCGACCAAGCTTCTCTGCAAAAAAGGCATCAAAGTTACCGTCACGGACGAGCTCAATAAGAGCGATCTGAAAGTGTCTCTAGACTCCTTAGAAGGTTACGATTTTCACACTGAGCTCGGTAAACACGTGCTCAAGTCGTTCACGGACGCTGACTTCATCGTCGTCAGCCCCGGCGTTCGCCTAGATATCAAGCCGCTGCAGCAGGCGGAAAAGGCGAAGGTACCCATCATTTCCGAAATCGAGCTGGCCTCCCAGTTCATTTCCGAGCCGATTATTGCGATAACGGGAACGAACGGTAAGACCACCACCTCGACGTTGATTGCCGAAATCATTCAGGCCGGCGGTAAGACCGCGTTCCTGGGTGGAAACGTCGGCGTGCCCCTTTCCGAGTACGCTATCCGTCGCGAAAAATGCGACTACGTCGTGTGCGAGATCTCGAGCTTCCAGCTCGAATCGACCTACTCGTTGAAGCCCCACGTGGCCCTGTTCCTGAACGTGGCGCCGGATCATCTAGACCGTTACCCGAGCTACGATGCTTACGTTCAGGCTAAGATGCGCCTCATCGCGAACATGACGGAAGAAGATTACGTCATCACCAACTTGCGCGATCAGAAGCTGATGTCGCTGCTCTCGGAAATCAAACCGAAGCTGCTGACCTTCACTTCCGATACCGTGGCGAAAATTCCGCCGCATTACCTCGAGAAGCTCCAGGGCGCGATCCTGGATCCCCCGACGATGATGCAGTTGAAGGTCAGCCGTTGGAAAGAGCACGAGTTCTCGTTGGCCAACGTCGCCCTCCGCGGCGTGCACAACAAAGAGAACATGATGGCCGCCACGCTTGCCGCCAAGCTGGCGCACATCACGAACGAATCGATTCAGAAGGTGCTCAACACCTTTAAGCCGCTGCCCCATCGTATGGAGTTCGTCGCTAAGAAGAATCAAGTCTCCTTCTACAACGACTCCAAGGGCACCAACGTTCACTCGTTGATCCGGTCGTTGGAAAGCTTCAAGGAGCCTATCATCCTCATCGCCGGTGGTAAGGACAAAGGGGAAGATTACGCCCCGTTGGCGCTGCCGATCCGCCGTCACGTGAAGAACCTAATTCTTGTGGGTGAAGCGAAAGAGAAAATCAATCGCTCGATTGGCGACTATAGCGAAACGTTCCTAGTGGGAACTTTCGAAGAAGCGGTCTATCTGGCGTACCAAAAGTCGCGCTCGGGTGACGTGATTCTGCTATCCCCCGGCTGCGCGAGCCAGGACATGTTCAAGAACTACGAAGAACGCGGCGATTACTTCAAGAAGATCGTTGCGCGGTTCTAATTCGACCCCTTCAAAAAGGGCGGGTGCCTCTGGCACCCGCTTTTTTTTTGCCGCTTAGATCAGGTCGCTTCGAGAACCATCGTCTCGAACTCATTCAGGTCCGCGATGGGCAAGCGCGTGCGGCATTCGAGGCCTTTAAGAAAGGATTGCTCGCTGTGTCCCGGCGAGTGCCGGATAATCTCTTGGAAGCCCGCCTTCTGCAGGTTTGCCTTCAGGGTCGCCTCGTCGAAGAGGAACCGGT
>JAYUBV010000161.1:0-7465 GCA_043740655.1 Pseudomonadota bacterium
GTCGAATTGGAAGGACTTAAGCGCGAAAGTGATGCCGGCACCGAAACCCGCAAGAAGACGCTAGAAACGCAGCTAGCCGACATGAAAAAGCAATCCGGCAACCTGAAGGACAAGTGGAACGCCGAAAAGGCGGTCATCACTCAGATTTCCCAGCTCAAAGAGCAGATTGAACAGGCCAAAATCGCCTCGGAAAAGGCGGAGCGCAGCGGCGATCTCGGGAAAGCGGCCGAGCTGAAGTATGGAAAAATGACGGAGCTGCAAAAAAGTCTCGATGCCGCCCAACAAAAATTGGCACAAGTCACCTCCGAGAATCGTATGTTGAAGGAGGAGGTCGACGAGGAGGACATCGCCGAGGTCGTGGCAAAATGGACGGGCATTCCCGTGGCCAAGATGCTCGAGTCCGATAAGCAAAAACTTTTGAAGATGGAAGAGGAGATGCGAAACCGCGTCATCGGCCAAGAACCAGCTATCCGAGCGATTTGTAACGCCGTAAGGCGGAGCCACGCCGGGTTGAGCGATCCAGGCAAGCCGATCGGCGGGTTTCTCTTTTTGGGTCCCACGGGCGTGGGTAAAACCGAAACCGCCAAGACCTTAGCGGAGTTCCTCTTCGACGACGAAAGCAATCTCGTCCGCATCGACATGACCGAGTTCATGGAAAAGCACTCCGTGGCGAGACTCATCGGAGCCCCTCCCGGATACGTCGGTTACGAAGAAGGCGGGGTGCTGACCGAAGCAGTACGGCGACGCCCGTACGCCGTCGTGCTGTTCGACGAAGTAGAGAAAGCCCACAAAGACGTCTTCAACATTTTGTTACAGGTTTTGGACGACGGCGTTCTGACGGATGGCCAAGGCAACAAAGTCAACTTCAAGAACACCATCATCATCCTGACCTCGAACCTGGGTAGCGCTTACCTGGCGGAAGGCGGACCGCTGGATGAAGCCACGAAGCAGAAAGTGATGAATGAAGTGCGTGGTCACTTCCGTCCCGAGCTACTGAACCGGCTCGACGAAATCATTATCTTCCAGTCGCTCTCGCAGGCGGAAATCTCTAAGATCGTTGAGATTCAGTTGCGCGGAGTGGCAAAGTTGCTCGAACAGAAAAATCTAAGTATGGTGGTCGATTCGCAGGTAAAGGAGTTGCTGGGCAAACGGGGGTACGACCCCGTTTACGGCGCCAGACCGCTTAAGCGATTGATTACGGAAGTTGTGCTCAATCCCCTCTCCCAGAAACTTTTGGAGGGGGAGTTTAAACCGGGCGACACCGTGGGAATTTCCGCCGACGGCAAAGGGAATATTAATTTTTCCCATGCCGGCAAGACGGGCCCGCGGCCAGTCGCCGCTCAAGGAAGCCGATAAATGATGGAAGACAAGCAGCCCCCGTATAATGAAAAACCTCGTTGGGTAATGTACGTCACCGTTGGTGTCGTCGCCGCAGTGACCAGCGTGCTCATTTACGCTAGCGCCCAATTTTTTTACCAGCTCACCGCCTCGAAAAACCCGAGGGCGGTCCTGGATAATCCCGCACGGGCCGCGGACGATAAACCGCTGAGCCCCGAAACGGGATTGCTTAAGAAAACTTCCGAGAGCTTCCGCTCCGTGGCCAAAAAAGTCGGCCCCGCCGTAGTGAACATCAAGGCGACCAAAGGCGCGTCAAAACAGCAAATGCCGCGACAACGTGGTGGCGCCATGGGGCGCAAACGCAATCCGTTCCCAGAAGGGGAAGAAGGACAAGGCGGCGGGGGCGGACCGGATCCGTTCTCTGATTTCTTCGAACGTTTCGGCCATCCATTCCCGTTCATGGATCAAGGGCCGCAGACCAGCCTCGGCTCCGGTATCATCATGGACAAAAAAGGCATTATCGTGACGAACAATCACGTCGTCGATGGCGCCACCGAAATTTATGTCAGCCTCGCCAGCGATAAAACGGAAATGAAAGCCCGGGTTATCGGCACCGACGCCAAGACCGATCTCGCGGTTTTGAAAGTCGATAGCGGAAGAGATCTTCCCGCCGCCGAATGGGCCGACTCCGATGGAGTTGAAGTGGGCGACTGGGCGATTGCGATCGGCAGTCCGTTCGCGCTCGGTCAGAGCGTGACCGTTGGCATTGTAAGCGCCAAGGGTGGCCGTAATTCGAGTCTAACCGGCGTCGAGTTCAGCGGAGATCTCATTCAGACGGACGCTGCGATCAACCCTGGCAACTCGGGCGGCCCCCTAGCCGATCTCGACGGCCGCGTGATCGGCATCAACACAGCGATCTACACGCGTAGCGGTGGTTACATGGGAATCGGTTTCGCGATTCCAGCTAACCTCGCCAAAGAGGTGACGTCGAAACTCGCTACCGACGGCAAAATCGTACGTGGCTGGCTCGGCGTTTACATCGAGCCACTGGCTCCGGATCTAGCTAAAGAGCTAGGCGTTAAAGAAGGCGTGGGCATTCGCGAAGTGATCGAAAACAGCCCGGCCGCCAGCGCCGGATTAAAGGCCGGCGACGTCGTGCTCGAAGTGGATGGCAAGCCCGTTAAGGAACCGGCGAATCTTCAACGTACGATTGGCTCGTACAAACCCGGCCAGAGCGTATCGATGAAGATCACCTCTTACGCCGACAAAAAAACTCGTACCGTCACCGTGAAGGTGGGAAAGCTTCCGGACGAAACGCCGGCTCCGAAGGCCGACACCGGTGGACCGGAAGATTCCGCCCCTGATAAATTGGGGTTAGTGCTTTCTCCCAGCAAGGACGGCATGGTCGTAGACAGCATTCAGCCGGGATCGGTTGGGGAGCAGGCTGGACTTGAGAACAACGACATCATCGTGCGCATCAACCGCAAGTCGGTAGACTCCGCCGCCATGTACAAGAAACAGCTAGCTTCGGCGAAGCGCCTATTCTTGGAAGTGAAGCGCAAGGGCCGGACGCTGTTCATTCAGCTTTCGTTACCAGAGTAAGCGATGAAATCCATTCTAGGTGTCATCGGCGGCAGTGGACTGTACCAGCTCGGGGTGCCCACCGAGAAAATTACGGTGGAAACACCGTACGGCAATCCCTCGAGTGCCCTTCACAAAGCACAGATCGGCGAGACGACGCTGTACTTCATCGCCCGTCACGGCGAGGGGCACACGATCACACCGTCCGAACTAAACAATCGCGCCAATATCTACGCCATGAAAAAGATGGGGGCCAAGGTCGTGCTGTCGATAAGCGCGGTTGGCAGCTTACGGGAAGAGATTGCTCCGGGTGATTTCGTATTACCCGACCAGTACCTCGATCTGACTAAGGGGCGTACGAGCACCTTCTTTGGCGAAGGGGTCGTTGGGCACGCGCACTTCGCGGATCCGGCCTGCAAACCGCTGGGTGAAAAGCTCTCCACTATGATCAAATCGATCAACGTGAAGGTCCACCGCGGCGGAACCTACGTGTGCATGGAAGGGCCGCAGTTTTCCACGCGGGCCGAATCGCATTGGTACCGCAGCTGGGATCTGGGGGAAAAGCGGCGTGCGGTGGTCATCGGCATGACGGCGATGCCCGAAGCCAAATTGGCCCGTGAAGCCCGGCTTTGTTACCACACCGTCGCGATGGCGACGGACTACGACTGCTGGAAAGGTGACGCCGACGTATCCGTGGAGGCGATCATCAAGGTGTTGAAGGCGAACGTGGGCAACTCCCAAAAACTCATCCAAGCAATCGCCAAGGAACCACCGACTCCCTGTGGTAATTGTTGGCATGCCATGGAGCATGCGGTAATGACGCCAAAAGAACTTTGGCCCAAGCATCGCGCAGCGGCCCTCGAAACGATTCTGGAGTAAACACGATGTCTTCCCTTCTGGTAGTAGGTACGCTGGCGTTCGACACTATCGAGACCCCTTTTGGAAAAGCCCCCAAGATTTTGGGCGGGTCGGCGAACTACTTCTCATTGGCGGCTAGCCTGTTTTCTCCGGTCCGTTGCGTCGGCGTCGTCGGCGAAGATTTCCCGCAGAGCCACCTGGATGAGCTAAAAAAACGTCGCATCGACGTGACCGGCGTGGAACGTACCGGCGGCAAAACGTTTCATTGGTCGGGTAGATACGGTACCGAGCTGCACGAAGCGCAGACTTTGGCCACGCACCTTAACGTACTGGAAACCTTCGACCCCAAACTTCCGGAAAGCTACCGCGACTCCGAATATGTGTTCCTGGGCAACTTGATGCCGGGCGTGCAGCAGAAGGTTTTGAGCCAGATCACCAATCCTAAGCTCATTGCGCTGGACACGATGAATTTCTGGATCACGGGCATGCGCGAGCAGCTCGTCGAAACGATCAAAAAATCGCACGTGCTCATCATCAACGAAGGCGAAGCGCGCTTGCTGGCGCAGTCGCATTCGATCGTGGACACCGCCAAGACCATCATGGGCTGGGGCCTTAAGCGCCTCGTCGTGAAGCGCGGGGAATATGGCGCCATGTTGTTCGACGGAAAAGAGTTCTTCTCTATCCCGGGGCTGCCTTTGCACGACGTAAAAGACCCGACGGGGGCCGGCGACTCATTTGCGGGCGGTTTTATGGGCTACCTCGCCTCTTGCGGCTCGGAATGGTCAACGTCGGACAACCTACGACGCGCCGTGGTCATGGGATGCTGCGTGGCCTCCTTCACCGTGCAGGACTTTGGGCCCAACGCCCTCATGGCCTGCAACACAAAACTGCTCCAAGAACGCTTCGAAACCTTTGTGAAATTGACCCATTTTCCAAAGGATGGAAAACTTTTAAAGTAGGTCGCGAAACCGTTCCTTGACGAGCCATTCGGTCCTCGTTAGATGAAGGCGAATTTTCGAGCGCATCCGCGAGCATTAAAAGGACTTAAGCAAACATGAAAAAGAGTACGGCAAAAGCCTCGACTCCCGTCTCCCTAGGCACTAAACGGACGTGCCCCAAGTGCGGCGTGAAATTCTATGATTTCAATAAGAAAGAGCTGAACTGCCCGAAATGCAGCGCGGAGCTCGATGAGCAGATGTTGACCCAAGTGGCTAAGATTCCAAGGGCAGCGAAGAAAGAAAAGCCACAGCCGGTAGCCGTTGTACCGTCGGACGACGGTCCGGACAGCGGACCGGACTTCGAAAGCGTCGACGATCTAGATGATGATGATGGCACAGACGACATCGAGGTCGTGGAAGAGAAAGAAGAAGATTATTAATCCCGAAGCAGCGGGACTATTAGTCCCGGAGCAACGGGAGTACTAAGCCCCTTTTTGGGTGGAGGTCTTCGCCTTCGAGTCGTTCACCACGATTGAATCCCCCTTACCGCCGGGCAATGGACGAGAGTTCCTCGGCGTGAAAATCGGGGGTAGGCCGTCGTTCGCCCCACGGAAATTGCGGCGGGTGACCTTACGGTAGTAGGCCATCATTAGTCCCGCAATTCCTACGACCAGCAATGCCCAAAACCCAAAGAACAGCTGTTTGTGGCCCACTTTTTTAGCCCACTCCACCAGAAACTTGTCCTTGCGGACGAGGGTGCCCGGCCTAGGGGAACTCGATTCTAACCGTTGGGTTGGGTCTAACTTGGCCATTTTGTTGTGTGATAAGGATGACGCCGGCGATCCCCACGGCGAGCCCCGCCGTGACCCACCAGAACGTGGAATTATTATACCACTTGGTATCGCGCTCCACACCGGCCTCTAGACTGAAGGCGAGTGGTGAGCCGACGTCCGTAGCGGTGGTGCCCCCCTCGGCATTCAATAGCGAAGCGAGCTTTTCACGGCGGATAGGGAGCGATGCCGATCCGCTCTCCCAGTCCTTTTTCATCAGGGGCTTATCCATCGGCACCGATTTTAGGGCCGCCTCCTTGGTTTGGTACAGAAAGAGGTGAATCTCCTCGCGCGCCGGGCGAACGACGAGCAATGAGTCCAGCGAACGCTTTTCAGCCACCTGGGCTAAGTGTTTTTTCAACGCCCAGTCGTTTTCCTCGCGCACCAGATCGACCTCGGTACGGAAGCGGCTACCGGGTGGGCAACTGACGACCGAACGGAACCCCTTCCCGTCGCGGAGCCCTTTTACGATCCAACGCGAGCCCCGGTGAAGCAGAAGCGAAGGCGTGACCTCTTGCGGAAACCCGTTTACTTCGAGCGCATCGAAAATTTCCGACGCCTTCAAATCCACGCGGCAGTCGCGCACGATTCCCTCTTTGATCCCTTTGATGGAACCCCAGAAGTCCGCCGCCTGAAAGCCGTCGGGATCTTCCTCTTTGCCGAAGGGGTTCACGAGCAACCCTTGCGGATGCCACAAAACCGCCCGGCGGAACAGCGCAGCTTGGGTAACCCTGTCACCGGTCGCCTGGGCGGCCAAGCCCGAAAGGATCCAGCCGCGCTGCAAATCTTCGCCGCAGTTTCCGGCGGCAGCGGCTTCCCCAGAAAATGGCTCGATGGCGGCGCACGCACCGCGAATGGCACGGCTTCCATTCTTGGCGAAGAATCCTTGTTGGCAACGAGCGATAGCCCTCTGCAGAGGAATACAGCTTTCGGGCACTGGCCTCGAGGAGGCCACTGAAGGAGGCAAGCTCTCCGCTTCGACCTCTACGTGCTCAAGATTTTCGAGCCAACGCCCCAGTCGTTTCTCCCACACCGGGGCGGCGGGACCCGTGTCATCGACGGACGAGTAGCGCATCACTCCGACTTTCAACGGACGCTCCCGCTGCTCAACGCTCGCGCGCGCGGGAAGAATGAGAAAGAACACCTGAACTGAAATAATGAAGCGTTTCACTCGTCCCCCTCGTAGATGATGGCAATTCGCTCTCGCTTAGAAACTTTGCCCGCAAAACGTGGCTTGCGGCCATTACGCCCGCGTTGGGATTCGCGCGGGTTCCGTACCACGACCCCGATGCGCCCCCGCGACCGGGAAAGCTCGATGGTCTCTAAATCCTCAACCGAAACGGCCAGCGTCATCTCGTCACGCCGATTCGTATCCAGAACCAGCAGATTTTCCCCCAACGAAAACACCTTGGCCGGATTTCCGGCCTCCACAAAGTTTAAGTCGATGCGGTCCCCCGCCCTCACCTTAGCGGCCGCTGGATCTTCGAGCAGATAAGCTCGGCTCCCCAGCGGTATGCTTTCGGACAAACTTTTTGGCGATGGGGATACCTTGAGGTGTCCCCGCCTCAGCAGTTCCCCTCGGCGTAACGGCAAGTTTACCAAACTTCCCTTCAGCAGGTGCAGCTCTTGGTCGGTAACGGCGTCGGGCGGGACCTCGGGCGGAGCCTCGGATTTGGACACCATCCCGAAGTGGAGGCTGGTCACCGGAGCTCCGCTTGGCACGTCGCGTTGTGCGATAAGGTACCGGACGCCCTTAGGATCCCTTGCCGGCCAGAGGGTGTAGGCCACGGCGGCGGCCAGGGCCAGACAACTGCCGCGCACCACGAGGCGCCGGCGAGCCGCAGGGGCCACTACCTGAGCGAACGCCGCCCGGTAAACGGCAACCGCTCCCTTTGCAAAGCGTCCAGGTTCCTTTTCCAA
>JAYUBV010000162.1:0-7451 GCA_043740655.1 Pseudomonadota bacterium
CGAGGGCTACGAAGCCAAACTCACCGCATTGAACGACAAGGTTTCCGCGCGCTTTCACGACGAGCTATCGAAGTACCAGGGCATTATGACGTTCCTCGATAAATCGTGTGCCGGCTGCGGTTACGCTAAGCAGTGGCACGTGGGCGGTATGGGCAAGACGGCCGAGATCGCCGCGGCCCGCGCCCGTCTCGCGCGCGAAAAAATCAAGGGTAAGGAACAGCACGATACGACGTTGCCGAGCGGCATCCTCTACGGCGACATCGAAGAGAATGGCCGCCTCGAAGCGGGCATTAAGGACGTGGAGTCGAATCGTAAGAAGCTGCAGCAGTATTGGGAAATCTTATTTGGCCACGAAAACCCATTGCTGGCCCGTTCGTCGTTGCGAGATTCGGTAGGCTTGCCCTCGTTCGAAATGATCGAGCTCTACCGTCGTTATAGCGATCTGGCGGAAGCCGAGTTTGTGGATGCGATGGAGAAGGCCATTCCTGTCCGTTTCGGGTTCACCGTGAGCGAGGTCGATAGGACCGCCTTCCGTAACTCGATCCTACAGTTCAAAAAGTACTTAGCGTCGCTGGACCCGTACATGCCGGCGATCTACGAAGAAAACGAAGTTTTGGATCTTGGCCACGCTCGCGGCGACTTCCAGCTGATCGCCGTCGACCTCGCCGGTCAGAACGCGCGGAACCTATTCCAAGCGATGCTCGCCATGAGCGAAGGCGTGCGCACGCAGTCCCGCGGCCCCAAGTTGTCCGAAGTGTTTACCCTCACGCGTAAGCACCAGGACATCGCAAGCCAAGAGTTCATGGAGCGTCGCGAGAAGTTCGCCGAGGCGTTGAAGGCTGTGGATAGCGACGCCGACGTTATCTTTTCCGGCGACGACGGTACGTATTCCCCCAAAGAGCACATGCAGAGGGAAAAGCGGGATAAGTTCATCGCGACTCTGGCGGGGTTAGGCACGCCGGCGGACTTCCGCCTGATGTTCATCCACGCCAAGAACCGCGACAACGGGGCCCCGCTTGACCCCAAGCGAAAGGCTACGCTGGTGACCCTGGTGGAGAACCTGGAGAAGCGCCTGCGCCGCAAACTCGAGGGTGAGGTCAGCTACCGGAACCTTAAGGACGTGATGTTGGCCATGGATGTTCGCCCCAATTCGACCGGCAAATCCGAGGTCAGCTTAATTATTTCGGGCCGGGCGAATGAAGGCTTAGTGGAGAAGATTAAAGAGGTTTTCTTAAGGACTCTGCCGCCCATGGTAGAGCCCGGCGAGATCCGTTTCCTCCCCGAGATTCAGCCCTTGGGGCTTGCGTGGCCACAATGGCCCCAGGACTCTGTCATTTCTTCCCAGTCACGTCGTTTCCGAATGGCCGCCTAACTCCTTCATTTTAAACGACTCTCCCCTAGCTATTTTTTTTAAATTTGGTTAATCGTTTTGGTGGGGCGGGGTCAAAACCTAAACGGAGAGACAATGAGCGAACTAACCATGAACGACACTCATGCGTTGACGCGGACGGAGTCCAAGTACCCGCCGCAAATTAAATATATCGTCGGTAACGAAGCAGCCGAACGCTTTAGTTATTACGGCATGCGCGCCATCCTCGTGGTGTTCATGGTTCAGTATCTGGGAATCGTGCCGCACGAAGCGAAGGGGATTTACCATCTCTTCATCAGTGCTAACTACTTCCTGCCGCTGTTTGGCGGATTCCTAGCCGATCGTTTTCTCGGTAAGTACCGCACCATCATGTATCTGTCCGTCGTCTACGTGCTGGGCCACCTGGTACTGGCGTTGTTCGAGACGAAGACGGGCATGTACTGCGGCTTGGGGCTTATCGCCCTGGGCGCGGGCGGAATCAAGCCGTGCGTCACCGCACACGTAGGCGATCAGTTCAATAAGAGCAACAGCCACCTGTTAAAAAGCATTTACGAGATCTTCTATTTCTCGATCAACTTCGGATCCTTCTTTTCGACGTTGCTGATCCCGTGGGTTCTGCCTCGGTACGGCTCGGGCTGGGCGTTCGGAATTCCCGGCATCCTCATGGCGGTGGCGACCTTCGTGTTCTGGCTGGGACGTGATCACTACGTGCACGTACCTCCATCGGGCAAAGGAAAGTCGCCCCAGTTCTTTGGCGTGCTCTTTTATGCCTTGGGCAATCTCGGCAAGAAGGAGAAGGGGCAGTCGTTCCTGGATGTGGCGCGCGCTAAGTTCCCGGCCGAAAAGGTCGAAGGGGCCAAGGCTACCGTCGACGTCTTCAAAGTTCTGATCTCAGTGTCGGCGTTCTGGGCGCTGTTCGAGCAACACGGATCGAGCTGGGTGCTGCAGGCCAAGGCGATGAACTTGAATTTCATGGGCACGCAGTGGGAAGCGTCGCAGATTCCGGCGTTAAACCCCATCATGGTCATGATTCTAATCCCCATCTTCAGCTACGGCATCTACCCGTTCATGGAGAAGATGGGCGTAAAGATGACCTCACTTCGCCGCATCGGTGGAGGCATGCTGCTCACCGGATTGTCATTCGTGTTCGCCGGGCTGATTCAAACCCAGCTGGATGCCGGACACGTGGTTAACGTGGGCTGGCAGTTTCCGCAGTTCATCGTGCTGACGATGGCGGAAGTCATGGTGTCGATCACGGGTTTGGAGTTTGCGTACACGCAAGCACCGCGTGCGATGAAGAGCACCATCATGAGCTTGTGGCTGCTCACGATTACGGCGGGTAATCTATTTACCGCCGCGATTGAGTTCGCGAACAAATTCGAAGGGGCCAGTCAGTTCTACTTCTTCGCCGTCGTGATGGTCGTTCTCTCGCTGCTGTTCGTCTTCATGGCGAGCAAGTACCAGTACCGCAACTATGTCGAAGACGGGCTACCGGCGTAAAGGGCGAGATTGCTTCGGCTTCTACGAGGCCTCGCAAAGACGAGATGACACATTCTGCGGGCCGGTTACTTAGTGATGCTAGGTAACCGGCCCGCAATCGTTTTGATCCGCTGCGGTAGGCGGTCGTTGAGAGAAAGCGAACCTTCGATCCCCTTTAAATCCCACAGGTGGCGCACGCAGACGGCCCGCACGGCCGACGCGGTCTGCTCGTTTAGAGCGCAGGCCGTGAAGAAGCGGGCCGCCTCTTCCGGATCGTCGCCGCGGCGGGCGAGGTCGGCCATTTCACTTAAGCCGGCAAGTCCATTTAGAAGCGATGGTGGAGCGTCGTGCGGGTTGGCGGCCACTTCCTTGCGCAGGGCCGCGACGTTTGGCTGGGCGGCTAGGGCCGCCATCGCGATGTCGGTGCGGGGCATTTCATTGAAGGGGCGCGCCGGCTCTTCGGCCATGGGGTAGGCGTTTCGCTTGCCGGAACCGGGCAGGCTGCGCACCCGCGGAGCGGGGCTTGGCCCGTGGGGTGCCACCGAAGTTTCGTTCTCTAACGATTCCGGGGGCGGTGCCCAAGAACAGGACTTAAACGACAACGCCAAAAAACAGGTCGATAATACTAGGAAAGCTAAGCTTCTCATTTCCAAAACCCCTCGGGCCGGTCGTCGCGCGGCAGGGCTTCGGCGTCCAGGCGGCTCTCGTAGTCGGCCTGTAGTAGCAGCAGCCCTTCGCGTTCGCCGCTCGTGCAGGAGGTGCAGGCCTCTAAAAACTTACGCGTCATCGTGGCTTGCACGGCGTACGGACCGTTGGTGTTGTCCTCGCAGGCCGCGTTGCCCTTGTAGTCGCCACTGTCGCACGTCATATGCGGGAATGCGGCGTGATTGCCGTGGCCGTCGGAGTGCCGTGCTTCGTGCATGATCACCGCTAAGCGCAGCAACGAATTTACGAACGAGGTTCGGGACGATCCGGGGACCTGGTTCGCGCTAAACATGCCTTTGCCAATTTGAATGATGCCGTCGCGCGGAGACTGCACCGTGATCGGAATATTGTTGATAGTGACTTGGTAGGCCACGCTTTTTTGCTTCCCCACTAGGTAGAGGAGCGACCCGATGTTGGTCATCACGGTGACGACTTCGCTTAAATTCGACGGGTTCGTCGCCATGGCGCTGTAAACGTACGGGTTCGAGTTGTCGCGCTGGGCGACGACTTTAGGGTTCTTGTAGTCGAAGGTCTCGCCAATGATGTAGCGGACGCGGGTCTTTAACCACTGCACCAGCGAGGTGCCGGTGAAGTCTTTGATGCCGACCGTGCACGAGTCCTTTTCATTTGCGGAGAGATTGAGCGTGCCTAACAGCGCCAAATCCTTTTTGATGATCTCTTGCTGATCGGTGGGAACCGTAGTGTCGAGCGGGATATCGGAGGCATCGTTCGCACTTCCGAACGAAGCCAACGTGGCGGGAGCAAAACATTCCGCCTTTTTTCCACAACCCACCAGAACGGCGAGGCCAAATAACAACAACAGCGCGTGGCGCAACATCCGCAAACCCCCACAAGGGCGTTGTGCAAGGTGAAGACCAGTCGACTACGCCCCGGCTAGCCTCACGTGAGGTGAGCCGGTCCCCTAGGTGACGTTTCTCGTCACTAATTCGCGCCCAAAACCGCTTCGAGAAACCGCATGTGGGCCAGGGTCTCCTCCTCGCGGCCGAGCGAGATAGGGGCCTGCAGCTTGCGGCCGGTGCCGTCAAAAACGCTTAGGGGGGGGGTTAGGAACTCACTGGAGGGGATCCCCACGGAATAGGGTAGCCCTTTGGCCTTCGCGTAGGCATTGAGCCAATTGCCGTTGAAGTGCAGGTAAATTGCCTGGGAGTCCAGGATGCCGCCTTCGGCTTGGGCGGTCTTAAAGTAATGGGAATCTAGGGGGAACACGATCATGACGAACCCCATACGCATGAAAAAGTTTTGCGGATGGCGGGCGGAGAGGATCTCGTAAAGGGTGTGATCGCCGGAATTAAAGAAGTAGGTTTGCAAGCGCCGGGGGGCGCGCGGATCGTAGTGGGTGGCGATATCGGCGGTGCTGCTCGCACGGATGCCGCCCGCGACGTAGTCCCGGGCCTGGCCGCCGTGCAGATTGTAGTGAAAGCCGAGTCGCGACGTGTGGTACTTAGCTTCGATTTTTTTGATGATCGCCTGGCCGATGTCGACGATCGCTTGGGTCTTGGCCGCGCTCTTTAGTCGACGCAGCTCGCGTACTTCCGCGACGAGGGGGGCGGAAATTTCGTTCCAGATCTTAAGCTCGAGATCGAGCGACTTTAAGTACTCCATGCGCTCGGTGCGGGCGGAGAGGAAATACTCAAGCTTGGGGGCCAAGGTTTCGGACATCGCGATCGGTTCGGTCGGGCGGTAGACCAGGTTCATCGCGTCCACCCGTTTGTGGGGGACGAGGACGAGCTTGCCATCGGCTTCAAGGAGCACGCCGTCGAAATTCACCTCGTGCAGCCAGCCCGACGTCTCCTTCCCCTTCACCGCAAGGGTCACCTCGTCGCCGGGAATGAACGTCTCCAGCCGGTGGCGGCCCGCTTCCGACAGACCGTACAGAACCGATTGCGGTTCGTTGCTTAACCCCACGAGCGATCTCAAACACTCCATGCCCCACACCGCTTGCGCGGATGCTGAAGCGAACGAAAGGGCTAACCCCGTAACGATGGTTGCGGTGGACAACGAAATTTTCATTATGCAACGCATAGTGCCAGAAACAAAAAACGAATTCCAGCCACGAAATGGGGTGACAAAAAGGGCTCGGCCACGCTTTCTACGAAACATGAATTCTCCCCGCTGGAGCTGGATGGAACGCCTGACTTTAGGGCTGGCGGCCGCCGGTTCGCGCTTATCTTCGGCCCCCCCGCCGGGCCGGGAACGTGAAGTGGAATGCCACCATTGGACCGCCATCGAGAATGGCAGCCATAACCTGACCACCGATCTGACCTATTGGAACGATTACTTTTGGCTGGTCCACAGCTTGGCCCCCTGGCACATCGCTAGCTCCCGCAGCCGCCTAATCCTGTGGCGATCGGTAGATGCGGTTCACTGGGAGCAGATGGCCAGTTTTCAATTTTCGCCGCGCGACATCCGCGATCCCAAGGTGGTCGCGATTGGCGATAAACTTTTTCTGTACGCGTTTTCCAACGACGGCATCGTCGCCGCTCCAAACCAGACCTACGTGACGTCGTCCCGCGACGGGGTGACGTGGGACAAGTGGCAGGAGATCTCCCCTAAGGGTTGGCTCCTGTGGCGCCCCAAAACGTTGGACGGAAAGACGTGGTACGTGCCGGCCTACTGGAGCGCCCATGGCGAATCGGTTTTGCTGAAATCGCAGGACGGGGTCCTTTGGGAAAACGTGGGGCCGATCTTCAAAGGGGAGTTCAACGACGAGACCGATCTGGAGTTTTTTCCGGACGGCCGCGCGTTAGTGACCGTCCGCTTGGAGGGCAACGGCTCGCTCTTTGGTCACGTCGAAGGCGCCACTCTCATTGGCGTGAGCGCCCCGCCCTACGCGAGTTGGGAATTCCACCGGAGCCAAGTCACGCGGTTGGATGGGCCGTGCTTATTTCGTTGGAACGATCGGTTGTTTGGCGCTGGCCGGCGCCACATCGATCCTCTCTCCAACGGAAGGCCCAAGGTGGGGTCCATCTGGGGACGCAAACGCACGGCGCTGTACGAAGTCTTTCCCGACAAGCTGAAATGGATCGGCGATCTCCCCAGCACGGGCGACACGGGGTACCCCGGCGTGGTGGTGCGGGGTGAGGACGCCTACGTTTCTTACTACACCAATCACATCGACGAAGATCGTTCGTGGGGCATCGGCATGTTCCTGCCGACTGAGATCCGAATGGCAAAGGTCAATTTTACGAGCGTCGGTCGCGGGTTTTAGCGGCGGAGACTAATGACGTTGTTTACAGCGCCCGAGCGGCGTTCTCCGGAACTGCCGGCGAAACTACGGCGTACCCGGGTTTGATCTTTACCGGCGGCGTCGGGCTTCTTTACCTTGACCTGCGCCACGGTGCCTTCGGCCTTCTGCTTCATCTCGGCCTCGTTCGCCGTATTACGATCTTCAACCCATTTCACCCATTGCTCATGCGTCATGCCCGGCGGATCGAACTGGCAAGCCATGAGGCCGGTCAGCGGCTGCAGGGTCATCAAAATGAGCGCGATGCGGAGGCCGACGGAGGTCTTCATACCGGTAATAGGGCTGCATTCCCGTGGCCAAAAAAAAAGGGCCTGATTTCAAGCGTAGACCGCCAGGATACGAACAGAACGTGGCCACGGTGACGGGGGAATCGGCAGAGCGGTGGACGACGTGGGCTTTCTAATTCGAAGTCCGCTTTGTTGGTAAGGTGGGGGCTGGAGTCGCTAAGTCGTCCGCGGTATTTTGCGTCCGGCGTCTTTAACGACGTTCCGCGCGGCGGCCGTAGTGTCGGGTGGGTATCCGTCTTCAACTTTTTATTCGCGTGGCCGAACTATCGCCAAGTCCGCGTGCGGGTTGCGTTCCTTTTCGGGGAGCGTTTGGCGAATTTATTTGACGAGGTAAATGACGAGAAAA
>JAYUBV010000163.1:0-7433 GCA_043740655.1 Pseudomonadota bacterium
GGTTACCGGTGACGCCAGCAAAAAGCTGGTGGCGTACGTGGTGCCCAAGTCGCCGGAAGAGGTTGAAAAGACGGATGCCCTCGACGCGCTGAAGGAAGAGCAGGTCTCCCACTGGGAAACTGTTTTTGATCAGAGCTACTCCACGGGCACCTTTGAAGATCCTTCCCTAAACCTGGTCGGTTGGAATAGCAGCTATGACGGCGCCCCGCTTCCCAAAGCGGACATGGTGCAGTGGCTAGAGACCACCACCGATATGATCCTGGCGCAGAAGGCCGAGCGAATTCTTGAGATCGGCTGCGGGACCGGACTTTTCCTCTTCCGATTGGCGAACCATTGCGAACGCTACGTGGGTACCGACATTTCGCCGCGGTCCATTGCGGATCTAAAGCGGCTGCTGGCCGAGCCGCGTTTTAGCGCGCTTCCGGTGGAGCTACAAAAGCGGCCTGCGCACGATTTCTCGGGCTTTGCTCCTGGTTCGTTCGATTTGATCGTCATCAACTCGGTGGCGCAATACTTTCCTTCGCAGGCCTACCTGCGCCAGGTGATCGCTCGCGCGATAGACGTGCTCAGTGAAAACGGAAAGATCTTCTTCGGCGACATTCGGCACCTGGGACTTCAAAAAGCGTTCCATTCCGGCGTCGTCGCCGCGAAGAAGCAGGACGAAAAGCTCGTCCAAAAACGCCTGTTCGATGAAAACGAACTGGTCGTGGCCCCCGAGTTCTTCGCGGGGCTTCGGGGCTGGCGCCCGGAAATCCGGCTAAAGCGCGGAACGTATAACAATGAGTTGGGCAATTTCCGTTACGACGTGGTGTTACACAAAGGCGCCTACCCTCGCCCCGTTCCTGTCATTGCGAAGTGGAACGAAGCAATCTCCCCCGCAACAGGAGTAGCTCACTTAGGCGACACCCTGCTCATTACCGGCGTCCCCAACCGCCGCCTAGATCCGTCGGTACCGTTTGACCCCTCCGACTGGAAAAACGCGACCCTGTCCTGGTCGCTCGATGGGCCGGTAGGTACTTACGACGTGCTTGTGCAGAAAGGGGACGAGCCGTGGTCCTTCCCCATCGAGTTGGCGCCCGAGTCCGAAATCCCGGCGCACGAGCTGACGAACAATCCGCTACTCAGTGCCATTGCCACCGAGCTAACGCCGCGGCTTAAGGAACATTTAAAGACGAAGCTCCCGGAATTTATGACCCCGTCGGTCTTCTGCTTCCTCGATCGTTTCCCGCTTTCGCCGAGTGGCAAGATTTCGCGGGCCGATTTGCCCGACCCCATCCGAAGCGTAGAAGTGGATGAAGGGCAGTTCGTAGCTCCGCGCACGGCGCTGGAGTCGCTGCTCGCCCGCGTCTGGTGTGACGTTCTCAGCCTCGAAAAGGTTGGCGTATTGAGCAATTTCTTCGAGATGGGCGGAGACTCGATTAAGACGATCCAGGTGGCCTCGCGCGCCTCTAAACTGGGCGCCTCGATGACGAGCAAGCAGATCTTCGAAAACCAAACTATCGAATCGTTGGCCGTAGCGATTGAAAAGAGCGGCCCGACGGTGGCGCTTAAGAGCCGATTTGAACCGTACGAGCTTTGCGGACTGAATCCCGCCGAGGTAGCGGAGCTAAAGGGGCGCTATCCCGAAATGGAAGACGCTTACCCGTTCGCCCCGTTCCAACCTCACGAGATGATTGAGCTGCAGTCCGCACCGCCGAGCGGTCTTTACGCGATGGCCGCGGTTTTTCCGGGGACGGGGATCGAACCCGTCGCTTTCGAAAAAGCATGGAACCTCGTGCGATCGCGCCACAACTCCTTGCGCACGACCTTTCATTGGCAGAGCGTGGCTACGCCGCTGCAGATCGTGCACCGCTTCGTTGAACGACCGCTAGAAATTCTCGACGTGAGCCACCTGAAAGGTGACGCGCTAACCGCGCACCTGGACGGTTACCTAGACAAATTCCGCGCGACGCCGTTCGTGCTTGAAAGCGGTCCGCACCACCGCATTACGCTCTTTAAAACGGGCGAAAACGAGTACCAGTTTTTCTGGGGCTTTAACTACATGGTCCACGACGGATGGAGCACGTTCCTGATGCTGGACGAGCTGCTCTCGTTTCACGACGCGTTCAAGCACGGAATCCCCCACAACCGTCCGGAGCCTAAAAAATTCCAGCACTATATGTCGTGGCTGGCGCGCCAGGATCACGGCGCCGCCGAGAGCTACTGGCGAAAACAGCTGGCGGGGGTGAAGCGCTGCTCACCGCTCGTCGAGTGCACTCCCGAAAACGAGCCCGCGCCATCGGAAGAGTTCAATAAAGAATGCGTGAAGTACTCGCGCGAATTCACCGAAGCCATCAATCAGTTTTGTCGGCGGAACAAGCTGACGCAGAGCTCGCTCGTGTTCGGTGGTTGGGCATTGCTCCACACGCTGCTCACCGGGGATGACGACGTGACGTTCGGCACCGTAGTAGCGGGACGCCCGGAGGAGATCTCCGACGTGGAAGGGATTATGGGTCACTTCAACAACATGCTACCGTTCCGCGTGAAAACGCAGAGTGAAAAATCATTGTTGGCGTGGTTACAGGCGGGACAGACCACGCACGTCGAGATGCGGCAGTACGGCTTCCTCTCGCCGGTGAAGCTGCGTAGCTTTGCGGGCTTCGGTCCGCGGGACGTACTATTCCAATCGCACGTGGTTTTTGAAAATTTTCCGGTGACGGAAAAGGTGAAGGCTAGCTTCGAAGGGAAGGACGCCGCCAATTCGCGCGGCGCCGCCCAACTGGACACGCCGCTGCGTCTGGAACTGTGGCCGGGTGACGAGCTGCTCGTGATCATGGCTTTCTACAATAAATACCTAACCGCCCACGCGGTACGTTTACTCCAAAAAAAGCTGGAGCTCGTGCTGGTGCAGATGGTGGCGAGTCCGCAGTCGTCGGTCTCGGAGTTGATTTTGAAATTGAAGGAGTTGATTTAAATGAAACGTTTTATCAATGGCGCCGGCCTGGCGTTGCTCATCACGTTGCCGTTCGGCTGTAGCCAGGGCTCTAAGCCCTCGCCGCAAACGGGTGGCGTGGCCCCCTGTTCAAAAGCGGGGCAGGAACAGATTACTGTGAAGAACAAACTCTCAAGACCTGCGGGGGACAACCTTTTCGACGTCAATCAAGAGGATCTTAAGTACTCGCTGGCTAACCTCGGCGACTTAAAGCGCCGCCCGTTCTCCGATCCCAATACACACGGCGACCAGTGCCGAGCGGTGCTGGGGCCGTTGCCGGTGATTAGCTGTCCGGAAACTCCCTTCATTCCCGTGACGTACCAGGGGCTGACGATGACCCAGGTGGGAGATAAGTTCTTCGCGGACGGAAAGCCGACTAAATGGACCCCTGCGGACGGCTGCGATAAACCTGGCCACATTGGGCTGCTCTTCTCCAAATTTCCCGGCAACGATATCAACGAGAGCTGCTCGCCGATGACTCGCCTAGGCGGCAAACGGATCGGCAATGTCTACTGGACGTGGCTTTGCCACAACTGGCACGTGAACCACGACGAATTTTTGACGGTGATCGGCGCTAACATGGAAACCGGCGAAACCTGTTTCATCGGCCACGACGTGGCGGAGGATCCGGACCCGAAGCACCACGTTCTGGCCAAAGACGTGATGCCCCCGGGCGGCATCGATCCTACCAACGTGCACCAACGGGCGAAGGCCGCAGAATTTTGGGAGCCGGGCCACATGTTTGTGTGCCTGGACTGCCATTCCACCAACGGTCCCTTCCTTGGGACCCCCAACGCGCGCGCGGCGGTGCTTCCCAACGGAGAGCGGGAACTATTTCCCCGTTATCCCGATCGCTTGCGGATGACTCCCGGCTCGGGATTCCGCGTGATTGGTACCGGGCACAATGTATTTGCGACGGATATTCCGCTACGGGAAATTCGACGGCCTAAAGCGATTGTGCCGATGAAGGACGATAAGACTGCGGACAATAGCTGCACTAAGTGTCATCAGCTTTCCGATCAGGAACATTACGTCCGCTTGGCTCGTCTTTCCGTCGGGCTCAAAGATACGTACGTGAAGGAACGCAAAGATGTCCCATGGATGCCCCATGGCATCGATCCCACCGATGCGGCGGAGGTGAAACTTGCCCAGGTGGCGGTCGCCCGCTACGAGCGCGCTTGGAAGGATCCTAGCTGGAGATTCAGTGAAGCCGAACTGCTGTCCGAGTGCCCGGCCCCGGCCGAGGTGGTGAGCACTACGACCAAAGCGGCCATCGACGATAAGGGAACCTCCACGCTCACCTGGCGATACGCCAACGACCTTGGCGGAGTTCCGCTACGCGACGACGTGCGTTTTCAGGTGAAGATCGAAGGCTCCGACGGCAGTACCTGCCAGATTCGTGACGTAGCCCCCAATGCCCTGGGTGCGACCGATTGGAAACTCGAACACCCGACCCAAAAGGGCGTGGCGTACGAGTATAAGCTGCAGCCGTACCGCTACTGCTTCGACAAGAAGCCGTACGCCTTTGCCAACGAAGCCAAAGTCGGCGAACGCGTCGAGCGCAAGTAATGATCCCGGTCACCGATCCTCTACCGCCGTTGAAAGGAATTTTTCCTTTCGCCGTGGAGGATTGGGACCAGGGTGAAAAAGGGGCGGATCGCCGTAACGCCGAATTCGTCGTCGGCCGTTACTGCGCGAGGTCGGCGTTGAGCCAACTCCGTCCGCATGATGTATCTACGCCCATCGGCATCCGCGCGGATCGTGGTCCGCACTGGCCCGACGGAATCGTGGGGTCGATTACCCACTGCGCTGGGTTCGCCGCGGCCCTAGTTGCTGAGGAAGCCGAATACTGGGGCATCGGCCGCGACACCGAACCGCTGCTAAAGGAGTCGATCGGCAAAGAGGTCGGCCCCTGGGTCGCGTTGCCGGACGAGGTAGAAACGGTCTCCCGCGCGCTCGAGCTCGACGACCTAACGGCTCTAACCCTCATCTTCTCCGCCAAAGAGTCCCTCTTTAAGTGCCTCTCCCCCCGCACGGGAATCTTCTTCGACTTCTCGGAGGCCCGGGTAGAGGAGGGGGATCGCCAAAAACAGACCTACCGCATTCGTCTGCTACGTCCGTTGGGAGTTATCTCGGTCGGCACCGTCTTCGAAGGCGATTACCGATTCGACGGGGCCCGGGTACACACCCGCTGCGTCTGGCGGCCGCACTTAGGCTCGGCGTGAGTCTCCGACGAAGGAGCGCGGTAGTACTAGCGTGCCGTCCCCCCTATTCCTGTACATCAACTTAGTCGTGGTCATGATGGTGAACCTATGCTGTCGAAACAGGTTCACCATCACGACTGCGATGAGGTTCAGGCAAAAGAAAAGGCATAAGCGAAAGGGAGTCCCTCCTTTTTCGCCGGCGCCGAACGTCGCGGTTCGATAGCCAAATTCATGGTAAGTTCCGCTCGTGAATTTTTCCGCGCGAGCCTTGAGCTTCTCCCTAGTCTTTAGTCTCGCGCTATTCGTTACCAGTCTGTGCCGGGCCGGCTCGAATGGCGTCTATCTGAGTCTTGGCGGAGATCCTGCCCCGAGTACGGTCGGGATAAACGGCTACTACTATCTGACTGATTATCTTCGGGCGAACGCCGGAGTCGGCGTGGTCGGAATTGGAATAGGTCTCAAGGCCGTGATGCCGGGCTGGGAAATGACGCCCGTCGTGGGTTTTGGTTACGCCGTCACCTATCTCGGAAAGAAGTGGGCCGCGGGCGGGTACGGAAGTCTTGGAGTCCAGCTCTTCGCTTACAGCCGGCGAAGCTTGGAGGGCGGGCTGAACTGCACTCCGGATTTGTTTAAGGGTGACTACGGCGCTTGTTCCGCTTACCTGAATTTCGGGTGGCCGCTCGATTGGGAGTTTTAAGTGTGGAATTTTCTGAGCGCTTTGCTGATTCTCCTGGTTGTCGATAGCTGTTCGGGTCCTCTTCCCCTTTATTCCGACGCTATCAAAACTCCAACGCCGAAGGGTTTCGTGATTGTCGGCGACACGCAACGGACTCTGCCCGCCGAAATGCATCTCTTCTTTCGGGAGCAGAATGATCCCGAAAGAAAGACGCTGATGGATGACATCTTGAAGCAGAGTCCGGACCTCTTGGTGATGATGGGAGATCTGATAAGCGACGGCTCTTCCCATTCGGAGTGGAAGCGTTTCGACGAGCTCCTGTCCGGGTTTCGGTCGGCCGACACGACGGTGCTTCCCGCGGTGGGCAATCATGAATACTTCGGAGATGATCGTTTGGCGATGAGCCATCTTCATTCACGTTTTCCGCAGCTCGCTCAAAAACATTGGTACTCTCGAGTATACGGAAGTACCGGGATGATCTGGCTCGATTCTAACAAGGCGAATCTAACGGCCTACGAATGGTCGGAAGAGCGGGCCTGGTACAAATCTCAGCTGGCGCAATGGCAAGGCGATGCGGCTGTCCTCAGAATTTTGGTCTTCACCCACCACCCGCCTTTTACGAACAGCACGCTGACCGGGGACGAGACGGACGTTCAAAACGGATTCAATGCGGAGTTTTTGGCAACTCCTAAAGCGATAGCCTTCATCAGCGGTCATGCTCATACATACGAGCATTTTTTCATCAACAATAAAACGTTCCTGGTTTCCGGAGGCGGTGGCGGCCCTAGAGTGTCGCTTCTTCAGGGAGCGAAGCAGCGCCACTCGGACCTCTTTCTAGGCGACTCTCCCCGCCCTTTTCATTACCTGAAAGTGCTACCTGCGACTCACGGCATCGAGATCACGGTCATTGGTTTGGACAAAGGTGGCTCTCAGACGAAGGTTCTCGAGACTTTCACTCTGGCGGATCCGTGAACGAAACGGGCCACCGAAAAAAAAGTCCCTCCTTTTCCCCTTTCCCAATTACGCAAAACGTCTCTTAAACGGTTCCGTTCCGGCCTTAACCTTTTCACCGGCGTGCTCGAGTTCACACAGCATCAGCTGCTGCCCCGCTGCAGGTGGGCTACGCTGGGGAAACTCGGGATCGTAAAGCGCATCGCCGATCAGCGGTAAACCTTGCGTCGCCATGTGCACGCGAATCTGGTGGTCCAAGTTGGTCGTGGTTTGCATCTCCGCCAAGAAGAAACCCTTTTTTTCTGGTCGTTTGAACACCTGCACCACCCTCACTACGGTGACGGCGTCGCGCGCCAGAGGTTCCGTAGTGTTTTCGGGGGGGACCACCCCGTACTTCTCTACTTCGCCAGGTATAGGCGCCATGCGGTTGGAAATAAAAAAACGGTGCTGCTTTGGTTCGCCCCAGCACCAAGCGATATAGCTAAATGCCAACTCTTGTCGTTCGAATCGAGATTTCCACAAGTCGAACCCGTGGCGCTTTTTGGCGACGACCACGATGCCCGCTACGTCGCGATCCAGCTCGTGCGGGGTGACGGTGGGCTGGGGACCGGGAAACTCGGTTCGCAAATCC
>JAYUBV010000164.1:0-7431 GCA_043740655.1 Pseudomonadota bacterium
ACGATCGCAAAACGATCGTGGAGGCCGCCATCAAGTTCGTCGTGGCGACCGTACAGAGTTTTACCGTGCGCTACGTGAAGGAAGCGGAAACCGATAAAGAACGGATGGTAGCTTTTATCAACGGCACGTTCGATTGGATCGGAACCTACCCCAAGCACTCGGCCGTAGTTTGTTTGCTGTACTACTACGCGAGCTACGATCCGTTTTACCGCAAGCTCCACACCGAAATTCGCACCTTGGGGGCCGAGCGACTGCGGGCGGTGATAGAACCGATGCTTCCGACGACCAAACGCAAACACGCCGGTAACCTCGCCAAATTGATTCAAACGCTCCTGACGGGCCATTTGCTCGATCACTGTACGACCGCGTCTACCTTGTCCCTCGAGCAGCTTCGCAAAAAGACCGTTAAAGAAGCCCTCGAGCTCGTCGAATGCTTCAACGGGTAATCGTTTTATACTTTGGTATAAAATAGTTTGACTCACGAATAACTCCTGAATAACGATGCTCTCGTAATCATTTTCTTAACTAGGGAGAAATCGCATGGGGTTCCGTCTGCTTTCAGTCACGTTGGCCGTTGCCGTCATTAGCGGCTCGGTTTTTGGAGATAACCGTTCTTCCGTCGCCTCGTCGGAAACCGCGGCCAGCAATCGCATGTTGCGCAAAGCGGGGGTTTACTTGGGGCTCATCGGGGATCCCTTTCCAACCTTGGTCGGCGTAAACCTCGCTTACAACGCGTTCGACTTCGCGCGCTTTAGCGCCGGACTGGGCCGCGTGAGTGCGACCCTGGGCACCTCGGAGGCCAGCGCCACTACGGTGGGGGCGGGGGCTAAGTTCTTCGTTCCCGGTTGGAGTTTGTCGCCGGTAGCGGGCATGAGCTTCGCGTACGTCTCGGTTTCGCAGTCGGGGGCGGGCACTGTCTCCGTAAAGAACTTCGGTTCGAGTGCGGCGCACGTATACGCGACACTCGGGCTCGACTGGCAGGCGGCTAGCGGATTCAACGTCGGCGCCGGATACAACCTGTCGTTCGCCAGCGGCGTCGGCGGACTGCCGTATTTGAACCTCGGTTGGTACTTCGATCTCATCTAAAACCTAAACTAACGATTGGAGAAACCCATGAGAACCAAAGCCTGGTTAGCGGCCGTTCCCCTTGTTTTTATGACGGCCTGCTCGACCCTTATCGTCGATAAAACACGTACGGCGGCCCTTAAGCGAGTGGCGATCGTGGGATTCTCCGTCGAACAGCCCCGTCACAAAGGGCTCGAGTCTCTCTTTTCCGGCGGATCGCGCCAAGACGATCGTTGGGGCTCGGGCTTAGGCACGGCTAACCCACTCGCGGACGAAATGTACGCCGCGCTGGAAAAGCAGTTAGGCAAGGAGATGAAATGGAAAGTGACCGACCGTAAGCAGGTGGCCGGGCACGCCTTCTATCAGACGTTTTACGACGACAAAATGAAGGGCTTCCAAAGCCGCCCCCCGTCGCCGTCGGGCGTAGTCTATCTCGCCGCCAATGGAATCGTCGATGCGTGGCCGGTGGAAATTGCCGATTCTAGCCGCCGCAAAGAGATCATGAAAAAGCTCGGGGTCGACGCCATCGTGGTAGCGACGGTGAAAATTGAACTCGAGAAAGGGGGCGGTCTCAAGATGTTGGTGGGCGCTGGCGATTACTTCCCGAAGGCCACGGTTCGTTTTTCCGTCTTCGATGCCAAGTCGGAGGATCCGGCCTGGCGCGATCTAGCTGCGGTGGGCGAGCCGGTAAGCGAAGGGGTCGAGCACGTTTTCGGTTTTGCCCCCAACATCAGCCAGCTCGAAAAGAAAATGGCGAGTGCGGCTGAGAATTCGTACAAAAAACTTTTCAGCCGTTTTCGAGAAATCTGAGCCGCCTGTCGGAAAAAGGCGCGCACAGTCCATTCCCAGGCCTTCGAATGAACTGCACGCCGGTTGAATTAGCCTTGAGCGCCTGTCCAAAAGATAGGCGCTTTCTGCAACTACCCATTTACTAAATCATTGATTTTATTAGATTAATTTCCAGATTTTCGCTTCGGAATTGGCCCCCGGATTGCTCCTACTAGTAGTACGCAGCCGTACGTTTTCTTCATTGAAACAGCAACTTTGGGGCCTTCTACTTTGAGCGCACAGAATCGAAAACAAGTTCTCGCTTGGATTCTATCGGTTGCGATCGCCTGTCCGCCTTCGGCCTTTGCCGAAACTAAATCCAGAAAAGTGGCCGCCGTCGGGAGCGGTGCTCGTAAGCGCCTCATTCAAAATTTCAAACCGGCGTTCGTGGTTCCGGGCGGATCCGGAAACGGTAATTCTGGCGCGAGCGCGGGCGCGGCGGGTTCGGGTGATTCCAATTCTCAGCTTGGGTCCGGATCGTCTTCGCTTGTGGGTGCGGCCGGAAAAACTGGCGCCGGTGGTTTAGGTCTGAGCGGATTGGGCGGAGTTGGTGGCAAAGGTTCCGCCAACTCGGGCGGCAGCAATCCGCCTCCCGCCACGCAGAAGACAGAATTTGACGATACCGCTAACAAAAACCAAAGCGGGCGCCCTCCCAGTGCGGGCAACGGTAGCGGGCGTCCTCCCAGCGCGGGCAACGGTCCCGGGGCGGGGGTGCAACAATCAAAAGCGTTCGATAAGTTTTATCCTATGTGCCTGTTTATGGATGGAGACGCGGTTACCTCACAGCAAGGCAACGCGACGATCAAAGGTATGGTCGACAATATGGCTCAGGCCTGCGGCGTCAACCTGGTGGTTTTCCCCGTTACCGTAAAACCAGGAAGCTACGATAATTCCCCGGGCGCCGCGGACGTAAACAATAATCTGCAGAAGGCTGCCTGCAACATCGTTCCAAATATTCCCAATGTGACAAACGCCTCAACTTCTTTCTGCCAGAGTTCCGATGCGATGGCTGACCATATGTGCGCCAGCTTTGAAAATGACCCCAAGAAGGCGGATCCTCGCCACGGTAGAAAGTATAAAATGGACCTACCGGTGGCCGGTTGCGCCCAGGTCAACAGCAAAACCGGTTCCCAGGATTTCGACGATTTTAAACAGAAGCTAAGAGATATTGAGAGTGGAAAAATAAAAAATGATCCTGATTTTCCGTCGCCCGGAGATGCTACTGCTCGACTTAAGGAGCTTCAAGACGACGGATCTTCTGGCGGCGGCGGGCGTTCGGACATCGCCCCTTCGATCGAAGATGTGAACTCGTGCACCTCCATGATCGTCGCGCACGAAGCTATCGGTCACAGCATGATGGGAATGCCGAACGGGGATGGTCACGGAAACGGCATCGGCCTCAAAAAAGCCGCAGGCATGAACGAAGGCTGGACCCCGGAAGGTTGCGCCGTGATTCAAAAGAATGCCATGGTTAATGATGGAACATGGCGGTGGGAGCAGGGCCGACAGACCTACTACGTTCCTCCAGCGGATCGCAATAATTGGTGGGACCTAGGTAGTGGCCGCAAACTTTTCAATCCTCCGGCGAATGCCCCCGGTGGTGGCCCCGTGATGCGCCCGCCGATCGTGCAGAATGGCGGCAATACGGTCGTGATGGACGACGGCGCGGCTAAGGGCTCGGGCGATGCCGGATCGGGCAAAGCGACGGCTAAGGGTTCGGGACAGCTCGCCGCAACGATTCCGGACGTCATCGATCCCCGTCACCGGTTAGTTCCGCGTCCGGCGGGAGGGGATGCGGTGGGAGGAACGCGTCCGGGCGGCAGTCCGATTGCGGGCGCTAGCGACGAAGTGAATTTTCCGGAAAAGCCAAAGCTTTCGCCTCCCAACAATAAGCCGGTGGGCACGAAGTCCGTTGGGTTTGACGACGATGTTGCTAAATCTTCGGGCGGTGGAGGCGGCAGCTCGTTCGGCAAAATCACTAAATCCAACGTGGATGCGATGCCGGGGGAACCCTCCTTCGGATCTCCCCGCGGTGTAGACGGTGGTGGGGCGGGCGGCGCGGGTGGTTTTGCATTTCAAGACGATGCGGCTAAGGGCGAAGCGTCGGGCAGTGCCTCCGGCCGAGCAGGCGGCGGTGGACCCAGCGGAACGCGCGGTGGCGGCTATGCTTTCGACGAAGGCGCTTCCAAATCAGCGTCCGGCGGGGTCGGTTCGACGGTTGGAATGGTCCCTTCGGGAGATCGGTCCCCGGCTAGTCTCGGCGGTTCGATACTAGGAACCGGAAGTTCCGTCGGTGGCCGGCCATCCGGATTTAGCGGAAAAGAATTCTTTGGAAACGTGGGTCGGGACGAGGCGGGCACCTCGGCCGATGAGGTAGACGAACAGCTTCGTCAGCGCCGTCGTCGTAAAGACATGCGCGATCGCATTCGTGGTATCGACGGGGAGGTGTCGCGTCGGGGACGCGGCGGACGTACTCCTAGTACCATTCCCGGAAGCGGGGAGGCGCCGTGAGGAGTTGTGCGCTCCTTCTAATTTTGATGATGGTACTGGCGGCGAAGAGCTACGCCGTTCCGGCTAAGCCCACCAAGAAAGTGGTGCCCGCTACGACCAAGGAAACTGGCAAGAAGAAGCCTTCCGGCTTAGTGAAAATCGGGGATCCCGGTGCTTTGACGCAGGCGACGCCTAGCCCCACGCCCGCCGCGGGCGCGGCCGAGAAAAAATCGGTTGGCGATATCTTGAAAGAACTGTCCAAATCGCGCCAGGACGCTAAGGCTTCGCTCGGTGCGGCCGTTGGCAGCTCCATTCCTTCCACGATCGGCGCCGGTGGCAACGGTGGCGGATCGAGTGGGTCCGGTGGCTCCAGCAATAGCTCGGGCGGCACGCAGAGTACCGCTTTCGATGACAACGCGGCCAAGGGGGAAGGTTCCGGTAAACCTCCCAGTAGCGGCAACGGTGGCGGACAAACGCCCAAGATCGAAGCTTACGATCGCTGGTTTCCGACCTGCGTATTTTTGGATCCGTCCGTGCCAAACGGCAACACCATGGTGAAGGGGCTCGTCGACATGGCGGCGGCCTGCAAGGTGAACCTCGTCGTTTTCCCGTTCTACATTAAAAATTCTCCCGGCAGTGCGGACCAGATCAATTCACAGGCGCGCCAGTCGTGTAACGCCATTCAGGGAATGCAGTCGCAGGGGGTGAACCGCGTGGCCTCGGCAACGGTCGTGCCGCGCCCGGATCTCGCCGCGCAGATGTGCGGTGCCTCCGCAAAGGATCGCGACACGTGCGAGGATCTCACCTTCAATCCCGGCGACACGTTTTTGCAGCGCTATAAGATGACGGGCCGCGGGGGCAAGGTGAACGCTACCGGCTCGGGCATCGTGGCCCGTAATAACGTGCAGGCCTTGGCCACGACGGTATTCCGCCAAATCACCGGCCTGCCTTACGGCTCGGGCGCGGGCCTTTCGCTGGGTAACTGGAACGAGGGCGATGCCGGTGCGCTGGGGTTACAGAAGAAAGATGGCCTCAATGACTTTGGCTGCAATGAGCTACGCAAGAGTTCTTATCCTAACGACGGACGTTGGCGTTACAACTCCGCGCAAGAGACCTACGTCGTCAAAGGGGATGCGGACCGGATGTTCGAGTTAGGCAAACCCATTTTCCAAAACGCCGGCGGCGCCGGTGGCGGCGGTAGCGCCGACAAGGGTGGCGGCAGTGGAGGCGGGGGAAGTGGCGGTGGATCGGCTGATGGCGGTGGCGCCGGTGGATCCGGCGGCGGAAGTTCGGGCGGTGGCAGCTCGTTCCCGTCCGGTGGCGGGGGAATAGCGAGTGCTTCGGGCGGTAGCGGCCACAAACGTCCCCCGGGCGGATTTGGTACCGGCGGCGGCGGTTCGGGCGGCGATACGGCGGCTGGCGCCAGTGGTTCGGGAATTAAGACTATTTCAGGGGGATACGGCTCGGCTTCGGGTGGAGAAGGTAGAGGCGGTAACTCCGGCACGGTCGGCGGGTCGGGTAGCGGGGGCGGTGACTTAATCAGCGTCGGTGGCGCGCGCGGCCCCGGAGGATCGGGTGGCAACGGCTCCGCGAACGGAACCGTTTACGACGACAAAGCGAACAAATTTGAAACGGGCTTCGGGGCCGGCGGCAGTCAGCTATCGGGTGCGAGGGGAACGGGAACCACCGTGGGTATCGTAAAGGCCGCGGCCTTCGATCCCAATGCGCTTAAAAAATCCGACGACACCTATTCGCAGGCCGTAGCGACCTCACAAACGAAGCGGCCACGTACGATTTCGAGCGAGGGCCCGGCGTCGGGAACCGCGTTCGATGAGGAGTTTTTAAAGAAGATCGGCAAAGCTACTCGCCGCGAAAACCGTTACAAGGGCAAAACCGTAAACGGCGGGGTCACCACCATGCGCCGGGGCACCGACGATAAGTAACCGTTACTTCCCTTTATAAAACTCCGATTGATCCGAATCGAACGGCACTTCGCGGACCTGCTTGACCGGCAGCGTGTCCAAGAAATCGAAGGCGTAAAATAGGCCGAAGCCGAACTGATTGAAGCTGGCGTAACGTTGGCCAAACATCGCGCGCTGAAACCAGGTCTCCACGAATAGCTCTCCGACTAATTTGATACCCAACTTGCCTCCGGCGTACATCCCCATTGGGCTGCCCGACAGCAAAGCGTAGCTGCCCGCCGAGCCAGCCACATCGTGTTTGCTGATGCTCGAGTCGTAAAGCTTGGTGACCTGGATGGGAAAAGTGAAGTTGCCGTACCCGCGAATGTACCCACGGCGGAAATCAAACTGCGCGAAAACATCCCCGGTAAATAGAAGCGAGTAGCCTCGATTGCGGTAGAGCACTCCGGGACTAAACCCGACGGCGAAGGGGCCCGACTCGTGCAGAGTGTTAAATCGCAGACCCGCGCCGAAGGCTCCATCCCCCAACGCTACGTCTTTTGCCGACGGCGCGATCGACTCCGCCGTGGGCATGATAAAAAAGGGTTCCAACGTGAGGAGCGGATCGAACGGACGAACCATCCACTTTACCGAGGCCTCCATATCGTTGAAGCCCGAACTCGATAGCACGGGAGTTCCCGAGCCGGTCGTCACCGAGCTAGAGATAAAGCCTAACTTGAGCCGTAGCGCCCAGTCCTGGGCGATGCCGTACTCGGGCTGAACCCAAAACATAGTACGGCTCAGCTCCGCACTCGACGCCAGGTTAGTTTGGGTGCCGGTGTTGTCGTAGTTGGAAGCCGTGGAGTACAGGTCTATCCCGCCGCGCAGGAACAGCTTTTTATAATCTGGCGTCCAGGCGTAGTCGGCGTGGGGGGCCGAATTAGCGGATGCAAAAGCCGGGTTTACGAAGACGCATAGAAGCAAAACGGCGATGAGTTTCATGCCGGATAATTTTATCAGAGTTTAGACGACGGCTGTGCGTCAGACCGCGGAGCCGATGTAGTCGTACTCCATCGAGCGTTCGAGCTTCACCTTGGCAAATTTGCCCCGCTCGATATGGCCCGCGCGGATTAGAACGTGGCCGTCC
>JAYUBV010000165.1:0-7418 GCA_043740655.1 Pseudomonadota bacterium
AAGAAGAAAAACGGCCGCGTAAGGCCAAGACCATCAGTCTCTTGGCCCGTGTGAAAAAGCCGTTGCTCAACCTTCCGCGCCCGTCCAAAAAGGTCCGCAACCTAACCGCGGCACTGGGCGTATTGTTTTTACTGTACGGATATCTCTCGAGCGAGAAAACGAATTTTGAAAAGCCGAAGACGAAGACCGCCGCTCAAGATACGGCGCTGGACATCGAGACGGAGCTCGGCCGGTTGCAGGCGGCTACGGAATCGGACCCGAACAATTCGGAAAACTTTTTACAGCTTGGAAAGTTGCTTTCGAAGGTCGGCCGTTACGACGAGGCGCTAGCCGCTTATCGTAAGGCGCGCGCGTTACCCGACGTTTCTCCGATCGTTCACCCGCGCCTCATCGGTTTATTGATCCGCACCGGACTGACTCCGGAAGTCGACGGAGAGCTAACGGCGCTGGATAAGGCGTTGCGGGAAGGTCGTCACAGTCGCGAACTGTTTATCGAAGCCGCTACGCTATATCTAGAACACCGCGAAATTCAGCAGCCGGCGGAAAAAGCTTTGATCCTCGCCAAGGCGTTACAGACGCAGTACGCCCCCGGGGATCCGGTCGGCTACAAGCTAGAAGTGCAGGCGTTGCAGCAGGCGGAGCGTATTGAAGAGGCCCTCGCGGTCGTGGAGAAGGGGCTTGCCCTGTCGCCGAATGACGAATGGTTCCTTGAGAACCAAGCGTTCATCTACCTTTCGCAAAAAGAGATTCCCAAGGCGATTCAGTCCGTCGAATCGTGGCTCACGTACTATCCCAATGCGTCGAAGCCGCTACTCGTGATGGGGTACCTAAAATTCAACCAAAAAGACTACGCCTCGGTAGGCCCTTACATCCAGCGGATCATCGACGGAGCCAAAGAGGGCTCGCGCGATGCGTTCCTGGCCGAGGCACTAAGTTTGATGGGGCAGGTTTACGATCAGCAGAATAAACCTAGCGAGGCCAATGCGTATTTCAAATCGGCATGCGACGCCGGCTTCCAAGCGGCCTGCACGCGCCTGGCCGTCCAAGGCAAAGCCCCGGCCGCCGGTTCGCCGGAAGCCGCTGCCGAAGCGAACGACCAAGTCGCGGGCGGCAGTCCGTCCACGACTTCTCCGTCACCCGCTTCGATTCCGGGGAAGGCCGGTCCGACGCCGGACCCCAATGACGCGGGTGCTACCGCAAAGCGTCCAGGCTGGCCGGCGCGTCAACCAAACAAAAAGTAATCCTCCTCCTTCGGGGCACCTTAACCGGCGCTAACGAATCTCGCGGCCATTCCGACCGCTCTCTCCGCGTTCCCCTAGTCTTTTAAGGAACTGAGGGAATATTCATGAAAAAAGTCTCCTTCCTTTTATTATTGGCGATCTTCCTGGTACCCCAATCGCGGTTGCAGAGCTTAACGTCCGAACCGGTACTGAACCGCTACCTCGTGCCCGTGGTCGACGCTCACCGCATGCCGGAAATTTCCGACAACTTTGAAGTGCACCACAAGTCAGATCTTGGGTACGAAGTGATCGTTCCCGAAATCAAAGCTGACCTGTTCGAGAATTTGGCTCCGCACGGCGTACTGCTCGAACGCGATATCGACGCCCGCACGCGCGATCTGTCGCGCGAGGCACTGCGTGGATATCACAACCTCGCTAGCGTCGAATCCGATTTGAAGCAGTTCGAAAAAGACTATTTCGATCTCGTTCGCCTGGAGACGTACGGCCAGTCGCAGGAGGGACGCCCACTGTACGCCTTGCGAATCGAAGGCCGCGCACTGGCGATGAAGAAAGAAATTTTGATTACCTCGGCCACCCACGGCAACGAGCTGATTACCGTCGAAGTGACCTTCGACCTAATCGCACGGTTACTCAAAGGGTACGGTAACGATCCGCGTATGACGGAGATCCTCGATAAGAATGTCCTCTACTACATTCCGGTCGTGAATCCCGATGGCTACTTCCGCCGGACCCGTTACAGCAACGGCGTGGATCCCAATCGCGAGTACCCGTACCCCACGTTGCCCAATCGCGACCCCAACGCGTGCATCAAAGCGGTGATGGCGTTTACCGATTCGCATCATTTTGCAGCGTCGCTCGACTACCACTCCGCGCTCGGTACTTACATGTACCCGTGGTCCTATACGGAGAACGCGGTTCCCGGCGCCGATGCACCGAAGTTCCACGACGTTACCAAGCGGATGGCGGCCACCAACGGCTACCAGTACGGGCAAATTCCGCACCTACTCTACATCGCCAAGGGCGCTAGCGCCGATTACTACTACTGGAAGAAGAAGACCTTCGCGCTGGCGGTGGAAATCGGTGGCAGTAACAATCCCCCCGCTTCACAGATCCAACACTATGCGGACGAGAATGCCGAAGCTTTATGGATATTCCTTGAAGCGATTTGATAAAATCAGCGGATGGATGCTCGGCTAAGCCCTAAATCGTTCGCCCTCAGCGTGGTTTTCCTAGCCTTCGGCGCCTACTGCGCTTTCCTCGGGCTAGGCCTTCCGAATCATCCGTACCAGTGGGCGGCCGGCGCCATTTTCACCTTCTTTGCTTACCAGCGCGGCTGGTTCCGCTGGCCGGACAAGGCGCCTTTCTGGGCGTTACTTCCGCTCGATCTCTACACTGTGGCGTCTGCCACTAAACTCTTCATCGGTAGCGGCCGGCAGTTCCCCTTTGCCAACTTACGGTATCCCGATCTCAGCTGGTCCCGCAGCGGTGTGCTGCCGGCGCCGGAGTTGTTGTGGCAGCCCTTTTCCTTTGCGGGACAGGAGGTTGATCTCACGGCGGTGCAAACCTTCCTCGTGGGGGTCGTCGTCGTTGGACGGGTCCTCCGACTGCAGGCTTTCACGTCGTGGATGGCCTTTATTCTACTTCTGGCGAGCCTGCCCGCATTGCTCAAGTTTCAGTGGGCTTGGGTGTTTCCGGCACTCGCCCTCATCGGCCTGGGCCTTTATTTCCAATCCCGTGAATTTAACGGCAAACCAAGTTCCTCCTTAACATTTGTGTAAATAAAGGGCGGCAATCGCCCCTCCGTCTGCCGGCAATTGAGATTCTTTACCGAGAAGATCTCAGTGCCGCTCAAGCGCTAACCCAACCCCTAAAATATGCCCCGGCGATCTCGGAGGATCCATGACCAGACTTAACCTACGGACGAGCCTTTGGCTCTTGTCCTTAATCCCGGCCGTAACCTACGCCCAAGACCTCGCTCTTGACGTCATAACTTTGACGGTCCCCAGCGGTTTCACCGTCGTGCAGGAGGCGGAAGATGCGGGAACCAAATTCGTGCTGCTGCAGAAGAATGACGACGTGATCGCGATCTACGCCCAAAAGGGTGAAGTCGACGTGGTTAAGGTGATAGCGAGTGCCTCCACTGTCACGGCGAATACGAGCGAAGAGCATGGCCCCTTCCGCTGGAAGATGTTTGACGCTAAATACTCCAATAAGGGAAGGCGGGCGTATGTAAAAGGGTTTTCCACCCAGCACGGCAATACCACCTTTTACGGTTACTCGCGCGCCTCTAGCACGGACGCCGCTGGCCAAAACGTGCTTCCGGTTTTGGATTCCATGCGGCTACAGATGATGTGGCCGGGCTCGGGCCGATCGCTCACCAGCGCCGATTACTCGGGCAAAAAATATTATTTCGGCTGGGGTGTCGTTGGTCAGGGCGATCCGTCCATGATGCACAACGAAGTGAAGTACGATGTGCTCCACACGCACGATATCTTCACTAAGAGCTACGGTGGCAATTACATCGCGGAAAAATATATCGGCTCCAACACCTCGGCGAGCCGGATCAGAAACGAGTGGGCATCGCTTAAGTCGCAGATCTCTTCCAACGACATGTACGTCCAGTACTCGAGCGGTCACGGCATGCAGAGCGGCCTCGGCGTGGGTGTCAGCTACAAAGAGATGCGCGACGCCGCGTTGGGTTTATCCGCGAAGGAGGTCATCATCTTAACGATGGCCTGCTACTCGGGCAACCTGATCGAGTCCTTCAACGCCAAGAAGGACGTGTGGAGCAACTGGCAGAACCAAGGGCGCTCGCTTTTCGTGCTGGCGTCGTCTTTGAAATCCGAAACGTCTAGCACCGGCCCCGGCACTGACGGAGACGAATCCGGCGGGCCTAACGGTAGCGCGGGCAGTGCTTTCGGCCACGCCCTATGGAAGTCGCTCATTGGCTACGCCGACGGTTACGTAGACGGCGTGAAGGACGGCTTTCTGTCGCTCGAAGAAATTCGGGAGTACACCATCGCCGTGACCAAAGAAGTTGGCGGCCATACGCCGGTGTCCACCGGCAGCTATTACGGCTCCTTAGTGATGAACCGGGTGCCGCCCAAAGCGATCTTGGAGCGTTTCGAACGGGGCACCGAAGGGTTGTCCGACGAGGAAATCCAGGCTCAAATCCAGGAGTTGGACGCGGCCATGTCCCGTCCTATCCAGGTCCACTAAGCGGCTCTTTACGGCCACTTACCCCATTCCCAATTCCGGCGCGGTCTGATATCGACACGTTGTGGTACAGACCCCGCTTCCTCAATTTACGAGCCTTCCCGCCCGAATCGTCGGCAACGTCAAAGCCACGGTTACCGCCATCATTTTGTTCTCCGCGTTGATGCTGACTAACGTCGCGCAGATGACGAGCTTGGTGATCTGGCCGTTCTCCAAAAAAGCATTTCGCCGGTGGAACCGGGAGTGCGCCAACGCGTGGTGGGACTTAAGCCGGTGGTGGAACGAAGATCTGTACGGAATCAAAATTGAAATCATCGGCGATGAAGTTCCCGATCGCGAGAACGCGATCGTGGTGTGTAACCACCAGTGCATGACCGACATCGTGACCCTGTGGAGCATCGCTAAACCCAAGCACCGGTTGGGGGACATGAAGTTCGCGGTAAAGGATGCCTTAAAGTACGTGCCCGGCCTCGGGTGGGGCATGTTGTTCTTGGACTGTCTATTTTTGAAACGGAACTGGGAAGAGGACGAACGGATGATCCGCACGACGTTCGATAAGTTCTCGCGTTTCCAGATTCCGATTTGGCTGGTTTCGTTTTCGGAAGGGACCCGCTTGACTGCGAAGAAGTTAAAGGCCGCGCAAAACTTTGCGCAGGCGAAGGGGCAGCCGGTTCCGCAAAACCTTCTGCTTCCGCGCACCAAGGGGTTCGTCGCCGCCGTCCACGGCCTGCGCGACTACGCCACCGCGGTTTACGACATCACGCTGGCCTATCCGGAGGGAATCCCTACGGTGTGGCAGCTCGTGCAGGGACGGATGTCGCGTAGCGTAATGCACGTCCGGCGCTATCCCATCGATTCTTTGCCCAAAGAAAAAGGCCAAGTAGCCGAGTGGCTACTGGCCCGTTTCCGTGAAAAAGATCTACTCATTCCCGAACTGCTGAAACGTTAGAACTAAAACGAGTAGTTACCGCCGATGGAAGCGATGAGTCGGTTGTACCGATAAGCGCTCACGTTGGAAAAGTTCCCCATCGCGGTGATTTGGGTCAGTAGATTGAACTCATCCGTCACGCGGTAACCCGCGGTCGTGGTGAAGGTGAGCGACTGATCCTGGCGTTTGCCGTTTAGACGATCCGGGTAAAAGGCAAAGTTCACTCCCAAAGTCATACCTGCCTTTAGGCTCGGACTGAAGTTGAACGTGTTACCGAAGTCGAGAGCTACTCGGCGGCCACGGAACTCTTCGCCGCTCGTCTGCGTCCAGGCTCCCGAAACTGCGACGCCGGGATTCCAATACATTCTAGCGCTGGTACGTACGAGCATCGCGCGGGCGTACTGCTCCCAGCCCGATTCGCGCAACGTTACGGAGAAGGAATCATCGAGGTACATTTTCTTTGGCTGGAAGTAGAGCTCGCCAACGAAGGTCCAGCTATCGTTGAAGGGGGTGCGGATGTAGGGGCCGATTGAGCCCATCAAGCTGTAAGCGCCGAGGCGGCCGTTATTCGTTTCCGGATCCACTTGGTACTGAAAGCCCATGATGGCTCCCACCTTCAGGCCGTAGCTCGTTGGCTCCAACGCATCCTTCGTAATATTCACGCGGAGATCGTTTAGCAGGAACTGAGCATTGCGCGTGTCATTGTTGAAGTTGTAGTTAAAATTGCCGCGGTAGCTGGGCAAGATCTGAATCGATTCGGCCGGCGAGGTCGCGTACACGACTCCGTAGTTAAGCGTCGAGACCATACTGCTCGCCGCGGGAACGGCGCCGCCCGAGCTTGAGCCGTTCGGCACCGACAGCACGTTGGAGTCGTAACCGGTCATGAGGCCCGCGTTCACGAGGAGCGCCGCCTCTTGGATTGTCGCCAATTCCTTGCCCGCCGCTTTCTGCACCTGCAGCGCCAAGTCTTTTGCGGAGGAGGACGAGCCGCGGTACATGAGCCGTTCGCCGGCTAAACCACGTGCCCGGACGAAGCCGCGCAAAGCGGAGTCGGAGTTGCGATTGATGGCGTCGATCTGACTCAGCTGTAGCTGTGCCAGCGGATGGATGTCCAGGTTGTCGGCGGAAAGGGCTCCGTGGAAACTCTCGCGGGCGGCTTCCAGATCTCCCTGCTCGCGCTGAATCGTTCCCAAGTAGTAGTAAGCCCCGCCCGCGGAGCCGGGCTCTTTCGTGGCGCGGGTCAATCGTGCGATGGCGGTCTGCGGGTCTTTCAGGCGGTAAGCCAACCGGCCCGAAATCACTTCGTACCTAGCGACATCTTTCGGCTTTCCTTCACGTTTACGCTGTTCGATCAGCTTGTCGAAAACGGTCACCGCGCTGCGATCGTTTTTCATCGCCAGCAGCAGCGCTTTCATCTCGAGCGCTTCGGGAGTTGTAGGCGAAATCTGCAGTAAACTTTCCGTCAGCGTATTCGCCTTCGGATAGTCCTTCAGCTGGTAGGCCAGCTGAATCTCGGATATCTCGGCTTCGTAGTTCGCGGAAGAATCAGCTCCTGCGGTTAGCGAAAAGCAAAGAGCAAGTACACCGAACCCTAGAACTTTGAAGTGGCTCAACAAGATTTCCTCCCAGTTGGAAAATAATTTTATACTCGTTGAGGGCGTACTCAACGGCTTTCTTTTTGTATTCAAAATCTGATGCATCGAGTCGGGAGAAAACCAGAGTTCCGCGCTAAAATTGCGGCATGCGTATTTTACTTCTCTCGTTACTCTTTCCGGTTCTTGTCCTAGCGACTCCGCAAGGAAATCCTACGGGCAAAGTCGTCCAGATTGTCGGTTCAGCCAAAGCCGCCGAAAGGGCACTGGGCTACGGCGACGCGGTGTACGCCGGCGAAGTAATTCGAACCGACGCCGCATCGCGAGTGAAGATTCTGATGACCGATCGGTCGATTATCGACATCGGCGAAGACAGCGCCATCCGCATCCGCACCTACCCGGCCAACCTGGCTAGTGACGAAGCCCGCAGCATCGACTTGG
>JAYUBV010000166.1:0-7402 GCA_043740655.1 Pseudomonadota bacterium
AATGGGGGACCGGATTTGGTACGCGCTCGACTGAACGAAGTGCCTTCCGGTACGGGCCTCGCGATGACAGCTACTCAATCTGCGGCAGATCGATCTTCACGAGCGTCTTCGATTTATCGATTAGCTCGGTGATGCCGATGAGCGCCTGCTTATCGGGGGATAGCTCGAGATCGAACGACTTCATATCCGCGATCGGATAGTCACCGGTGACCTGCGCAGTCTTAGGAGGATTGTTCTTCTCATCGTGCATGTAGATGAGCGAAAGGCCGTCGTTGGAATCGTACGCGCCAACGATCGGATGCTCGTAGCCCACCATCACCAGCTTGGAATTCGCCAGCGAGTAGTAGTGGCAATTCGCTTCGCCCGGACCGGTATCCCACACCAAATTCTGCGTAGGGTGATCGACCTGGATCAAAACTGATTTCATCTTGGCGAAGTAGTGCACGTTGAGCACTTCACCCTTCATCAGATCGGCGTAATTCTTTTCGGCGACCTTGCAGCTCTCCACGTCGAGGAACGACACCGTAAGCTTACGCTTATCGCCGACGCGTTCCGTGCGATGAAGGATCATGAACGGATAGGAATGACCTTCGCCGAGTTTGTAGCCCGAATTTAAAAAGAAGTTGGTCACGTTGCACATGCGCTTAGCGCGGTTGGCGCCGTAGGTCCAGCGCTGGACGCGGAAGCTAGCGTTGCGGCCACCCTCTTCGCTCGTCACGGTGCTATACAGCTGGCTACCGTGCCAAAAGAGCGGACGGACTTTGCCGGCGTAGGCGCTGCGGTAGTTCAACCAGTAGCGATTGGCTGAATCGAAGACACGGGACTCCCCTTCCGGAGCGAAGAAACGTTCGGCGGCATCGCGCACTCGGCTGAGCGGAGCCTTGAACGAGGTCAGCTTCGACAGAGTGTGCGAGTTGAAGCGCGCGACCGATAACGTGGCGCGTGCGTCACGAAAGGCGAAGGAATTGGTCTTGGGAAGGAAAAGTCCATCTAAAAGACCCTCTTCGGTCGGAAACGGATGGATATTCCCAAGAAAGTTGGGGAGTTCCACCATCGGTTTTGGTCCGTCCCCACCTGGCCGGCAATCACCGGCAGAATATTTAGATGCTTGAAAGGCTTCGGCCCCAAAGGGCAAAGCACAGCTAATCGCAACAACGAGAGAGATGGCCTTCAATCTCATAGCTCCTCCACGGTCGTCTCCACCTTCGTTAACCAGCGATATCCTTCTTTCTCGCTAACGAGAACTTCGGCCGCCAATCCCAACGTGCGAAGACGTTTTCTTAAAATGTGGACGTGATAGTAGATGAGTTTGTCGTCTTTTTCAGCAACATACTCCCGTCCGTATATCCCTTTTACTATGAGCGCTTTCTCTAAGTAGCCCTTTTTCAAAAGCGTCAGTAACAAACGATCCTGGGTGATCTTGGGGTTGAGTTCGAGGATCTGTTTTTTGTGGTGGAGGTGGTAGAGATCGGTGTCTTTTTTGATGAGCTTGATCGGGCCATTGTCCCGCTTGTCCTTCAACATGGTGCGCAGCGAATCGATCTGCACTTTCACCATGCGAAATTTTCCTTGATCGAAAATCTTCTCGACTTCGTCCACCAGGATTTCCGCGCGAGGAAGATCGTCCATCTCTATATAGATGATCGCCAGTTCGTTTTTGGCGGAGAAATAGCCGTACCAGTCCTTCTCTTTGGTGACTTCACCGAGCAAAGCAATCATCAGGTCACGCGCCAGCTCATATTTTTTCTCGCAGCGCGCGACGACGGCTTTCCATACTTCAACCAGAACGCGCGTCGGCTCGTCGACATTCGGCGAAATGGAGTCGACTAACGTACGGCACGACTGAATATCACCTTTGCGTTGGTGATAATCGGCCAACATCATTTTTGATTTGGGGTGGTAGGCGACGGCGGAGGGGTCTTTGATAATGGATTCGAAGATTTGTCGCGCCGCCTCCATCTTTTCCACGCCGGAATAGGAGTAAACGACGCCTAGCGGATAGGCGATATGCGGATCGCGGCGCTTTTGGTATAACTTCTCAAGTTCCTGAATATAAAACTTCAGTTCGAATTCTTTACCAAGCTCAAACAATGTACGAACGAACCATCCAACGTATTCCGCGTGCTCTTTTTCGGGCGAAAAAGGAAGCCGATCGAAATAACGGCGGAAGATGTTATACGCCTCGAGCACACGCCAGTTACGGCAATGCTCTTTGGCTTCTTCCAGAAGCGCTGCTTGCTTATCGGTCATTGTATGAAGTGGGGGAGCGAATGCGACCCTATAAGAATAACACGGACAAAAACCCGGGATCAATTTTTAGAATTACGCACGCAACACGCTGAGTCGTTAACTTTTAACAAAGGAGCCCTAATGAAAACTAAGTACGTTCTCTCGTGGTTAGTGGTTAGTTGGTTCGCTGGCCAAAGTTCGATGGCAAATACGTTCGATATTCTTAAAACGGACCAGTTCGGTAAGGTGGAAAACGCCTCTCGAACTATCTGTGGCACCAACGAAATGCGACCGATGATCGATGAGGACGAGGACATGCAGGCGCTCGGCAATCCGATCGGCCAGTACCGCGAAAAAGGAATGTTCGGTGCCTCGGCGAAATGCACGGGCACTTTGATCTCTAATGATCTGTTTCTAACCGCGCGCCACTGCGTGAGCGGCAACACGTGCGAAAGCGTTCAGATCGCGTTTAACTTCCTCAGCAAACGAGGGCCGGAAGAGGTCTTTCAGTGCGCCGAGGTCGTCGAAAAGGGCGGCGGGAGCAATAATGACGACTACGCCATCCTCCGTCTGGAAGGAAAACCCGGCGTGAACTGGGGCTTCTATCCTCCGGCCGCGGGGCAGGCAACAAAGTCGCAAGCACTCATGATGATCCATCACCCGGCCGGCAAACCGATGCAGCTCTCGCTGGAAAAGTGCAAGGTGACGGAAACTAAGGGCAAGATGCTGCACCACCGTTGCGATACGGAACCGGGCAGCTCGGGCTCGGCGATCCTAACCCGCAGCCAGGACTTCAACGCCATCCGCATCATGGGCGTGCATACGCTCGGCGGCTGCCAAAAGACTGGCACCGAAAGCTCCAACAGTGGCCCGCTGATGAGCCACCTGCTCACCCTGAGCAGCACACTGACGGAACTCGCTAAAAAATAAGGGAGTACTCCGCTAACCCCGGGTACTCTTTACAAGATTACCCCGGCTAACTAAGCTGATTCCTATGACGCTTAGCATTAGCCGGGGTTTTTTACTGCCCTTTTTCCTCGTTTTGGCCGTCCCGACTTGGGCGGTGGCCACCAACGCTTCGGGAGTCGAATCCGCCAAGGCGGCGTGCCCCGTTTGCGGCATGCACTTCTCTTCCACCGCCAGGACTAGCTTCTTCGGCACGCACGATGGACAGCACGTTCACCTTTGCTCGTTCTCCTGCGCGGCCAAACTTTCCGATCGCGATTCTAAAGCGACCTTCACCGCGGTGGACTTTACATCCGGCAAACCCGTGCCGGCGGAGTCGGCCTACTTCCTCATCCGTAGTAAAAAACTTTTGAAAGAGCTTGAGTTCGACATGCCTCCGTCGGTCGTCGCCTTCTCCGACGAGAAAGCCGCGAAGGACAAGGCCAAGTCACTCGGCGATGGTGAAGTCCTAAAGGGGTGGGAGCCACTTAAAAAGTCTTTGGTGCCGTAAGGAGATCGCATGAAACCTTTTTTTCTCGCTGCTTGGTTAGTGCTCGCGGGGTGCCAGGTGAAATCCCCGGCGCCGTCCACGCCGCCGTTGCAGACTGGCCCGGCCGCCCTCCCCGGCGTCCACGGCACCGGCACCACATTTCAGGCTGAGCGTTCCGCGAAAGAAATTCCGGGGCTCATCGTCGATGCTTCGGGAAATCTAGTCAGCCTCTCCAATCTCAATTTGCAGCCGGGCCGGGAAAATATTCTACGCGTGCGCATGAGTAGCTCGTCGCTGGTGTCCTTCCCCGCCGAACAGATCACTTTGGTCGAGTACGACATGCCGAAGATGCCGGAGATGGGCGGCCCATTCGTCGCCGCGCTCGCGAAAAAATCCGACACCGAGGTGGAAGCCACGCTCGACGTCACCCACGGCGGGTACTGGGAAATCCGCGTGCATCGTAATGGCAAAGAGGCGATTCGCGTTGGCATCGACGTGCCGAAGGGAAAAGGGCGTTGAAACTTCTCCGCGCCGGCCACGTAATCGGGATGGTCGCCGTTACCGCGTCCCGTTTGGGGATGGCGGCGGCGTGTTGTCTTGGGGGTTCGTCCAAAAGTTTCCTTTCCTTACAGCGCCTTCAAAAATACGAATTCGGAACGTCACTGTCGTATAAGGAAGATTATGGACGCTTCGATTCGACCGGACTCATCGCGCCCGGCGAAATTCACCGCACTTTCCAGATGATGATGGGCGGAGCCACCCGCCTTCACCCCGACTGGCAGATTCACGCGTTTGTTCCGCTTGTCTCACAAATCAAATCGTACGGTGCGCGGCAAGATAGTTCCCTAGGTCTGGGCGACATAATGCTCGGCGTGGAGTGGACCGCGCTGGAGGCGCTCTTCACTTCCGATTGGTATCCGACCATTCGCGCACAGAGCGGTTTGAAATTGCCCTCGGGCACCGTCGAAAGAAAAATTGGCGGCACCTGGATGCCGGGCACGGGCAACGGCATGTGGGAACCTTACGCCAGCCTCGCGTTCGAGAAAAAGCTGGGGCAGTTCACCCTCGGATTACGCGGCGGAGTGACGGGCCGCTTTGCGGCGGGTGACAAGCTCGGACCTCAACTAGATTTGGCGGAGACCGTCGCCTACAACTTCACCCCGCGCTTTTCGCTTGCGGCGGGAAGCGCACAGTGGTGGAACGGCAACTCGAACGTAGCCGGACGCACCGTCGCCGGATCGGCCGGCAACGCCATCACCGCGTTCGTGCAGCCCACCTACTTTCTCGATCGCACGTGGTCGGTTTCGGTCGCCGCGGACTTCTCCATTCCGCAATCCGGCTGGTCACGCAACACGCCCGCCACCCAATCGATCAGCCTAATTACCCGCTACGGTTTGTTTTAGTCTTTCACGAGATCGGCGAGCGGAAGCGCGCAGAGGCCACCGTGGGAACCGTGGCCTGCGGCCAGCAGCTGGCGGATGCCCGGAAACTGTTTATCCAAAGGTAGCTCGAGCTGCCACTCGAGGGTGCTTTTCCAGTCTTTTTGGAAAGCGTTGGCGAATTTTGCCAGTGGGCCACCGCCGCAGGATCGACCATGACCCGTTTTCGGGTCACCGCTTGCTTTGTCTCCACGTCGAAGCTTAGGTAATTCTGTCGCTTGGCAAGCTGCTCGCCGAACTCCGGATGTTTGGCCAGCTCTTCGAGAAGCTTTTGCTCTTCACCGATTGATCCAATCTCTAGTTTATCGGGGCTTTTCTAATTAGACACACAGCGTTATATCAAACGCAGAGCGGCTCGTTTGTTGCGCCGCACCGAAAAACTGTGGAACAGTCAAATGGCTCGTCTCTTCGTCGCCTTGTCGTTTTTTGCCCTCGTCCAAACGCCGGCCTTCGCCGAAAGCAAAGCTTACGTGGTGAGCTGGGGCTACCAGAACGGAGGCAACCGCCCCAATCGCTCGCACACGTTTGCCACCTTTTTCCTGGTGACCGATGGCCGGGCCACGGAAAAGGTAACCATCAGCTGGTTACCAATGCGTGGCTACCTCAGGGGCCCTAGCGGACTACAGGTCCCCGCACTGCGTCCGGTCCCCGGCCACAACTACACGCTGGCCGAGACGCTCCAGTTCGCGGCGGGGCTCGGCGAGCCCGTGTCCCGCTTCGGCCCGTACGAAATTAGTCTCGCGCTTTACGACACCGCTAAAAGTCAGGCGGCGTACCTCAGCTCGGGCAGGGTCTACTACAAAATGCTCGACCGCACTTCGCGGCCCAACGCGGTGAACTGCATTCACGCTGTCACGGACATCGCCGGATGGGTGGCTACGGGCGATATACGCGGCAACGGGGCGAGCCGGTACGTAATCTCGCACTTTGCCCAGCGCGGCCACCTGCGGACGCGCGGGACGGACGAGGCGCTGTATTCGGCCGTCCGCGAGTGGCTAGTGCGCTAACCGAAAGTAGATAGGCACCTTTTGGGTTACAATTGTCCGGAATGATCCGGGCCATTGTTTTCGACCTCGACGGCGTACTGGTAGACGCCGTTGAGTGGCATTTCCAAGCGTTTGCCCGCGCCCTTGCCTTGTTTGGCTACCACATCACGCGCGAAGAGCATCAAACCGCGTACAACGGGCTGCCGACCAGACTGAAACTAGAGATTTTGTCGCAGCGAAGCCACCTGCCCCGCTCGCTGCATCCGTTTCTCAACGAGCTGAAGCAGCGCTACACCAAAGAGTTTCTGGAACGCGAGCTTCGCCCCTCCCTTTCGCTAAAGACCATGTTGGCCGCACTGAAGACTGATGGTCTGAAAATAGCGGTGGCGACGAACAGCACGCGTACTTCCCTCGATCTGATTTTGGCGGGACTCGAAATTACCCCGCTCTTCGACGTAGCGATTTCCCACGAAGAGGTGGCGAGTCCTAAACCGGACCCGGCTATATACCGCGAAACGCTGACGCGGCTCGAGGTAACCGCCGACGAGGTGCTGATCGTAGAAGATTCGCTCGCCGGCATCGCCGCCGCCCGCCAAGCGACCCGTAACGTGATGGTCGTGAGAAACCCCGGCGAGGTGACTTACGAACGCATCCGCCGTGAAATCCACTGCGCGAACGAAATGGGTCTCGCCGTTACCGCGACTGCAACTGAAAGCAAGCCGCGAATCGAAATCGTGATCCCCATGGCCGGCGAAGGGGCGCGCTTTCGCGAGCAGGGTTACCCCGAGCCCAAGCCGCTGATTCCTATTTTCGGCCGCCCGATGGTCGACTGGGTCGTAGAAAATTTGCGTCCTAGCGAAACGCCCCATCGGTTTACGTTTCTGTGTCGCAAGAGCCACCTCGAAGCCACCTCGCTGGCATCAAATCTGAAATGGCTTTGTCCCGAAGGTCAGGTTTTGGAAGTTCCCGAGACGACCCAGGGCGCGGCCTGCACGGTGTTACTCGCCACCGAAAAGATTGATCTCTCGCAGCCACTCGTCGTGGCGAATGTGGATCAGTGGTTGGGCACTTCGCTCGATCCGTTTTTTGCATACGCCCAAAATAGCGGTGTGGATGGACTGATTCTGACCTTCCCCGCGAATGAAACGAAGTGGAGCTACGCGCGGCTGGGTGAAGGACGGCGCGTTGCCGAAGTGGCGGAGAAAAAAGTGATTAGCGAGCACGCCACGGTGGGTATCTATTATTTCCGCCAGGGATCCCTTTTTGTTAACGCTTCACATCAAATGATCCGGAACGACACTCGGACCAATGGG
>JAYUBV010000167.1:0-2205 GCA_043740655.1 Pseudomonadota bacterium
CGGTTGGTCCCGGCGATGCGAAAGCCGTTCTGGGTCGCATCCTTCATATGAACGCGCCACCACTAGATTCAAGCTACCGCTGGGACGAAGAGTTCCAGAATCAGATCGAAGAAGCCAAACGCTACTACGACGGCCTGAAGCGTACCGGCGACAATTGAGTTAGAATGGGGCCATGCCGAGCCCCGTTCGTTACCACCACGGAAAAGCACACATTGAACGGGCTTCGCTGGAAGACCTCGCGCGTACGCACGCCACTCCGCTTTACGTTTACTCAGAGACTTTGCTGCGCGATCGCTGCCGCACCTTCATCGACGCGTTCGGCCCCAAAGTGGGAATGACCGCGGCCTCGTTCTTCTTCGCCGTAAAATCGAATCTGAATTCCGAATTGTGGAAGCGAATCTTTAAGGAAGGGTTTGGCGCCGACGTCGTGTCGGGTGGGGAACTGGCGTTGTGCCGCAAAGCGGGCCTGCCCGCCGAACGCATCGTCTTTTCCGGCGTGGGTAAGACAGAAGCCGAGCTAAAGCTAGCGCTCGATGAGAACATTCACGCGATTCAGGTTGAATCGCTCTTCGAGCTGGGCCAGATCGTTGGTAGCGGTAGGCCTGCGCGCATAAGTCTACGCCTTAATCTAGACATCGACGCGCACACGCACCCGCACATCACCACCTCCACCCGGGCCAACAAATTCGGCATCACCGAAAAGGATTTGCCGCCCGCCGCCGCTCTGCTAGCCAACGCCAAGGGAACGCGATTGGTAGGGCTATCGTGCCACCTGGGCAGCCAGATTCACGAGGCGGCGCCATTCGTTCAGGCCGCCACGCGGCTAGTGAAGCTGGGGCGCACATTGAAACAGCAAGGGCATCCGATTGAGTTTTTAAGTTTAGGCGGTGGTCTGGGTATCGCATACGCTGATGACGATAAGACATTGCCCGTCGAGGCCTACGCGCAAGCGCTCTTGCAACGGGTGCAGGGTACGCCGTTCCGTCTGCACTTGGAGCCCGGCCGTTGGATCATCGCGGAGTGCGGTGTGCTGGTCACCCGCGTGATCGGCGTAAAGTCGGTGGATACGAATTGCTTCGTAGTAGCGGACGCGGGCATGAACGATCTGATCCGCCCCGCGCTCTACGGGGCGCAACACCCGGTGGAAGCCATCAACGAATCCGCGCCGCGCACGATCGCGACGTTAGTGGGGCCCGTTTGCGAAACCGCGGACACCTTCGTAAATCACGGTAGTATTCCGGAGGTGAACGCCGGTGATCTTCTGTACCTCGGAAATGCGGGCGCCTACGGCATGGCGATGGCTTCAAACTACAATGCCCGTCCGCGGGCCGCCGAGCTTTTAGTGACCGCAAACGAGACGATCGTTATCCGTCACCGCGAAACCATTGAAGATTTGATTCCGCGTTAACCCTCAAATGGCCGCTGCCTTTTTTGGGATCAAAATATTCCTATTCATTCCGCTGCCCACTCACGGAGCGCATCCCTCGCCGTCTTAAAGTTAGATCGGTGTTACAGAATTTCCGATCCGTCACGGGCTTAAAAGAGGTGGCCGCGTTCGTGCACTAACTCAAGCGCATGAAGAACGTAGCGATCGCCGTAGTCGTATTTTTGATCTCGGTAAGTTCTCTCTCGTTCGCCACCACGGAAAACGTCGGGCCTCCGGTAAAGGCAAATCCAAACTGGATGACGACGATGGAGGCCTCCCTCGTCACCTCGCGCATGCCGAATTCCACTAAGGCCTGGCTCGCAGAAAAAACGACGGACAAAGATTCTTCATGGCTGTCGTGGATGGGCTGGATTGTCGCGGCCCTCTGCCTGATCGTGCTGGTTACGCTGAACCTGCGCTCCCGCGCCCAGCAAAAAAGTTTGCTCCGCGGCGGAGAACCTGATTTTTTCTTCCTTCCCCCGGCCCGCGATCGCCGGCGTCGCCCCAGGTAAATTTACAGCTCAATTAATACCGGATTTTAGCTTTTCGTTAGCCCGCTCAGCGGGAGGAAGTAGGTACCGCTTATCAGATTTTTCGACCACCGGGTCGACGGGACCGTTATCCCGCTTCAGCACCTGATTGGCTTGCCTCAGTACCATCAAGCTTTCCACCTGCTCAGCCGCTTTCGCCACCGGTTTATTTTTACAAGCAAAGGTAGGGCTCGCGGCCAATACGGCGAGGATTATGGGGACTTGTTTCATGGTCTACTCCTTAGGGGT
>JAYUBV010000168.1:0-2205 GCA_043740655.1 Pseudomonadota bacterium
CTCGCGTAAAGCGTTGTTGCCGAAAAATGGCGGCGACGGGCCAGGCACGGGTGGGGGATCAGATCGTCCCGACCGTCCGGCACGCGGCGAACGCCCCGAACGGGGTGAGCGCGTAATGCGTGCGGAGGAACCGACCCCTGCAGAAGGCGGCACGGAAGTAGCGGGCGAAACGCCCCCTACCGAAGGCAGTGAACGTCCTGAGCGGACCGCGCGTGCGGAACGGCCAGAACGGTCAGAGCGCCCTGAGCGATCCGAGCGGAGCGATCGCGAGAGAGGCGACCGTCCCGATCGCGGAAGTCGTCCAGAACGAGCGGAGCGCACTGAGCGTTCGGATCGTCCTGAACGATCCGAGAGAACGGCCGAACGTGCCCCAGAACCTGCTGGAGACCAGCCGCCTCAACGGCAGCCTCGTCGTCCGGGAGCCGATTTCGACGCAGAAGAGTCGACTCCGGGCAATGAACGTTTTCCATCAGATCGCGGCGGTCGTGACCGAGATCGTGGCGTAGAACGCGACCGGGGTGGCGATAATCGCGACCGCGGAGGAGATTATGGTAACCGCCGTTCGGCGTCTGAAGGACGTCATAGCGGTGGTGGCGGCGGCGGACGCGGAAGAGATTCGCGCGGTGGTGGTGGTGGCGGACGTGATCGCGGTGGACGCGGTGGCGGCGGCGGCGACGATCGTGGCAACCGCAGCGGTGGCGGAGATCGTGGCGGACGAGGCCCTTCGCGCAGTGCTAGCGGCGGCGGAGATCGCGGCGGGTACCGTGGCGACTCGGGCAACAGTGGTGGCGGACGTGACCGTGGTGGCTATGATCGCCCCCCGGAACGTAGCGGCACCTACGATCGCCCAGAGCGCAGCAGCAGCAGCAGCAGTTATGATCGGCCAGAGCGGTCAACGGAGCGGTCAGCCGACCGTCCGGCAGAACGCTCAGCGGATCGGCCTGTAGCCGACCGCGGGTATGACCGAGAACGCAGTAACGAGCGGGGCAACGAGCGCCGCCCAGAACGCGATCGCGGTGGACGTAGCGAATCGCGCGGCAACGAGACGCGGGGAACGGAATCGCGGGGGACTGAAGCTCGCGCAAACGAAAGCCGTGGCAACGAAGCCCCTCGCGCGGAACGCCCGGCCGAACGTGGCCCTCGTCACTTTGATCGGGAACGCGCAGGCAATACGGCTCCGGCCGCTCGCCCGCGACGTGAAAATCCTTTCGAAGAGCCTGAATTTCAGCCGCGGGATTACCGTGAAGAGCCACTAGGTTATCCGCCAAGCGGGGATGATGAAGATCGGTAAAACTGATCGAGTGCCCGTGGCGATAGAATTCCAGAAGAAGGTATTAGAGAACGGACTGACGGTGGTGGCCGAGCGCCACCCCTCAGTCCGTTCGCTTTCTGCAGGGGTTTGGGTAAACGTGGGTAGCGCCCTCGACCCCAAAGCCAGCGCCGGAATCAGTCATTTTATTGAGCACATGGTCTTTAAAGGGACCAAGCGGAGATCTCCCCTAGAGATTGCGGTGTCGCTTGAATCGCGAGGCGGCGAGCTAAACGCCTGGACCGACCGCGAGATGACTTGCTACCACGCCTTCTCGCTCAGCGATGACCTGTCGCTGGTGATGGACTTGTTGAGCGACATGACCTTGTCGCCGACTTTTCCTGAAAATCAGTTAGAAAAAGAGCGGCACGTTCTGCTGCAAGAGCTTGCGCAGATCGAAGACTCTCCTGACGACATGATGGGCGACATCTTTTTTGAAATGATCTGGGGCACGCACCCTTTTGGGCGTCCCATTATCGGTTCGCGAAAAACAATTAAATCGATTGGTACCAAAGAGCTCTGGGCTCACTACTCAAAGCATTACCGGCCGGACAACTTGGTGTTGAGTGTAGCCGGCAATTTTGAATTTAAAGATCTGTTTGCGACGGTGGAGAAATGTTTTTCGTCGCCCAAAACCACATCACACACCGAACGTGCCGAACCGAAACCCCTCAAGTTTAAATCGAGCAGGAAACGTAGAAAGTTTAGTAGCGATCAGACCCACCTGATGATTGGGTTTCAGACGGTGGGCTTTCGGCATCCTGCCCGCTTTGACGGTTTGATTTTAAGTTTCTTCTTGGGGGGCGGCATGTCGAGCCGGCTGTTTCAAGAGATTAGAGAAAAAGCCGGTCTGGCCTACTCCGTAGACTGCGACTATTTGCCTTACGCCGACGCTG
>JAYUBV010000169.1:0-2203 GCA_043740655.1 Pseudomonadota bacterium
GAAACGCGAAGAGTGGGAAACCGTACGCGAGTGCGATCGGTACGAAGCCAGCTTGACCGGCGATCGTCGGTTTTTCGATCGCGTTTTCGTTGGCACCCCATATTTAAGTTACCGCGACTCGCTGATCCAGGATTTCAAAGGGCAGTTCGACCCGCCTGAGTTTTACGACTGGCGTCCGGGTGAAATCTCCAAACTTCCGTCCAATGAGAAAGCCCGTCGGCTGCTCGATTTGCGCACCGGATTGGGCGACGGGGAATTCCACGTAAAACCCGGCCAGCATTTTCACCGTTTGCTTACGGTATTCTCGCTCGATTTTTATCGTCCCCTTCGCCTGGCTTCACTGCACTCGCGGCTTTTTCCCGACGAGTTCTTTAATCCCGCGTCGTCGCCGAACCGCGTACACAACGCGCTCTTTCGTTTTCGCCAATGGACCGAAGAAAATAAAGTGCCCATCGCCGTGGAAGAGAAAGGCGGTTACTACCGCCTCGTTGGCAAATCGGGGATCGTCCTGCGCTGCACCGCAGGCCAAGTGGGTGACGCGACCTTAGAACGCCTCCGACGCCGCTTTGGTCAAAAGTCCTTCACCACCCAGGAGGCGGCCCGGGCCCTTTCCGTCTCGCGTAGCGCCGCCCAGCGCGTCCTGGACGAGGCCATTAAGGCCCGTGCCCTGTCCAAAGAAGGGCGGGGGCGTTCCTCCCGCCTCAGATTCGCCGCCTAAATCACAACAAAATCAGCAGGTTAAAAATGTATTCTGGCCGTAAATTTGCGTTCTAACGTTAAATGGTCCGCCGCGTTAAAATGAGTGTTCCGGTTACCCATTCCAACGCTAAAGCCTAAAACGATGCGGACGCCATTTTCCATAAAATCCCTTTTTGTATTTTTGCTGATGACCGCTATTTCCCTCGGCGGCTGCGTCGAGACCCGCAGCAAAGCCTCCAGCAGCGGCTCTACCGGAACGGTGATCGATTTCGGCGCGCCGATTCTAATGGCGGTCGCGGTCGTCCCCGATGGCACTGGCCCGTACTCGCTGAGCGGCATCACCTACCGGCTTAGTTTGTGGAAGCGGATAAAGAACGATGGATCAAGCATTCGTTATTTCATTTCCGATCAGCCGCCGGGGGCCGAGCTGACTCTGGAAGTGTCGTTACGAAGCATTGCCGGATTCATACGCGCGGCGCAAGGTAGTGCCAACCCCAGTCCGTTCTCAACCTTAAATGGTTACACGGTGGTGACGACACCCATTGTGACGTCGGACGGCCAAAGAGTTCCCGTGCTCTTTACTGCCAAGGAAGGATTGGCGGCAGTCAGCGCCCCCGGTTTGGCGGCGAGTTACGGGTGTCTTGGGGTCGGGAATGCTTTCATTAGCGGCAAGCAAAATAATCTCGTGTCTTTCTCGTCGCCCAATTTCAGCACCGCCTCTCCGGTCGTGGCCACCATTTCGGAGTCGTCAGGCATTCGCTACTATAGAAGCAGTGAGGTAGGGTTCGGTGCAAGCCCGCCTTCGGTGGCGTTCGCTTTAGACGGAAAAAGTGCCTGCACTACTACCATTGACGGCCAGGCATTCACTGGCTTTCCGGTCAGCCCGATGGTCTCGCTAAGCACCGTTTCCACGCTCCCGAATTAAAAAAGGATCGCCGAATCGGCGACCCTTCTTCAAACTTCAAAAAAGTCTAGAGTTCGAATTACGGATTGCGACGCGAACGCGGACCATCTACGAGGTCTACGCATTTGTAGCGCGCGATATCCTGCTTTAGCTGGATGCCTTCGTTCTTCGTCAGGCGACGCTTGGCTTCACACTCCAGAATGTACGAGTGGTTACCCAGCCACGGCGTGCAGGTGAACAGCCCCTTCACTTCGGCGATGTCGGTGATGCAACTCTTCATGTCGTAGCCCGTGCGCAGGTACGGGTAGTACCAGTAGTCGTACAGCGAACCGGTGTCCCCGCCATCTTTTTTGCCCTGACCGAAGCAAGCGTTGATAAACGGGTAGTAGATACCCATTCCGTCGAAGCCGGGTCCGTAGATGGCCAAACGGTAGCCCGCGTCCCCCGCCATTTGCGAGCAGTGGCTTAAGTCCAGCGCGCCACCCAGGTACACCGATCCAGGATTGGCTTGGGCGAATCCCGCCACCACCATTAACAGTCCGATAATTTTAGCTTTCATGAATATCCCCCTTTAGGATTTGGTGGAAGTAGCACGGCCAA
>JAYUBV010000170.1:0-2193 GCA_043740655.1 Pseudomonadota bacterium
CCGGTCGCCCGGGCCCAGCGCGAAGCGAAAGCACTCGGCGTTCCCCTCACCGTCTATCCCGGCACCATCGAACAAGCGCCCAAAGAGAACGGTCAATCCCCTTTCGGCATCATGGTTGGCTTTCCCACCTACCAAACGACTAGCTATTGCTCGGTCGGCCACGTGGCGCTGCGAAAGGTGGCGCTAGCCAGCCACTGTCTGAAGTCCTACGCCGATGCTAACGATTACTACTTCGTTTTTTTCGATCGGTTCGGAAAGAAACGGGTATCCCAAGGCAAAACGTTTCTTTTCCGCGGAGATCCTGACAAAGACGACATCGCCATAGTTGAGACGGACGACCGCGACGAATCCTGGGACGTCGTGAAGGGTAAACCCGAAGACACGAGCCGTTTGGTAAAGGAAGAGTTGGGTACGACCCGGGTGCCGGTCACCGTCTGGGCATTCGATCCCGAGTCGCGCGACGGCCAGCGCACGATGTCGTTTCACCCGCGGCAATGCCAGCTCTATCGGCCGCTGCCCAAGATCGTGGCGACTAAGAGTAACGACGTCGAGGTGGAGGCTCCGCTCTCAAAATTCTCCACGGATTACCATTTTTTCATGGACGAGTGCGACACTCCGACCATGCAGGGAAACAGCGGCGCGCTCATCACGTCGCGCAATGATCTGTCGTCGCCGCACGGCGTGCTCGACGGTACCTTCGGCTACGTCGCAGAATGGAAGACGAAATACAAGCGCATTGATTACGTCGGCTCGGACGGCAAGCGAAAGGCTTTCACCGAAGGAAAAGAGATTATGTTTTTCGAGTACGGCGCACTGTTTGAGCACGTCATCAAGACGAAACCGGGAACACTCTGATGCTTACGTAATCGTGCCAAAAGGAACGGGCTCGGCTTCCTTACGGAAACCGCATTCCTTCTTGGAGCAGCGGATCGAAGCGCCTTCCTTCTTGGTGTAATGCTCCACCAGGAAAGGCGCTTGGCACTGAGGACACGAACTGTCCTTCAGCGGCTTATCCCAGATCGCGTATTTGCAAACGGGATACTTGTTGCAGCTGTAGAAAGTTTTTCCAAAGCGCGTGCGTTTCTCGGCTAGCTGGCCCACGCTGCACTCGGGGCAGGGGATGCCCGTGGTAATTGCCTTAGTCGTTTTGCACTCGGGGTACTTCGTGCAGGCCAAGAATCGGCCGAAGCGGCCCGTCTTCACGATCATGGGTTCGCCGCACTTGTCGCACTTTTCGTCGGTCGTGGGGGTGGCCACGAGCGAAATCACACCGTCTTCGGCGGTCGCAAACTCACTGGTGAATTTGCAGTCGGGATATCCCTGGCACGCCAAGAAGCGGCCGTTCTTACCCCATTTGATCACCAACGGCTTTTCGCACTTGGTGCACTTCAAGTCTGTCGGAACTTCTTCGCGCTTCACGTCGCGCATCTTCTCCGACGCCACTTTGAGAGTCTCGGCGAACGGAGTGTAGAACGTGGTTAGGGTCTTGACCCAGTCCGCACTTCCCTCTTCGATCAAGTCGAGCTGCTCTTCCATGTTAGCGGTGAACGCCACGTCAATAATGTTTCCAAAGTTCTCGACCAGCAACGCCGTAACGACGTCGCCTAAGTCGGTCGGATAAAAACGGTTTTCTCTACGCTCTACGTATTTGCGATCCTGAATCGTGGAAAGAATCGCCGCGTAGGTGGAGGGACGGCCGATGCCCTTATCTTCTAGCTCTTTAATGAGGGAGCTTTCCGAGTAACGCGGAGGCGGTTGGGTAAAATGTTTGTCCGATTCGACCTTGTCGCATTTGAAATCGGACTTTTCGTTTAGGTCCGGCAGTCGCCCACCCAAACCGTCTTCGTCTTTTTCTTCCTGTTCTTCCCACGCGGCCAAAAAGCCTTCGAAGCGCAAAATGGAACCGGACGACCGGTAGAGGTATTTCTTACCGTCGGGGCTCTTCACGTCGAACTCGATGGTGGTCTGATCGTAAACCGCCGGGTTCATCTGCGAAGCCAGGTACCGTTTCCAGATCAGCTGGTACAGCTTCCACTGGTCGGCATCCAAGTACGGTTTTACCTTTTCCGGTGTAAACGCGGTCGAGGTGGGACGTACCGCTTCATGGGCGTCCTGCGCATTTTTCTTATTCTTGTAGGCGACCGGAGCTTCCGGCAGAAATTCCGGGCCGTACGTCGTCTTGATGTAATCGCG
>JAYUBV010000171.1:0-2187 GCA_043740655.1 Pseudomonadota bacterium
GATGGAAGAGATCGCCGCGCGCAATCTCGACGTGAAACGCGAAGTCTGGGATCGCGCTAAAGCAGTTTCCTACTTCGAAAGCATCAAAGAAATTTACAAGGCCGAGATCATCAAAAGTTTGCCCGCCAACGAGGAAGTAAGCCTCTACAAGCAGGGCGAGTTCATGGATCTCTGCCGCGGTCCGCACATTCCCAACACGGGAAAGCTCGGTAAGTTCAAATTGCTCTCGATTGCCGGCGCCTACTGGCGCGGTGACGAGCGTAACAAAATGCTTCAGCGCATCTACGGAACCGCCTTCGCCACCAAAGAGGACCTCGCTCTGCACGTACACCGTCTCGAAGAGGCGAAAAAGCGCGACCACCGTAAGCTGGGCCCGGAGCTTGGACTGTTTACGTTCCTACCCGCCGCACCGGCGATGCCGTTTTATCTGCCCAAGGGCACGATGCTCTACAACAGCCTCATCTCGTACATGCGCGATGAGATTTTGAACGCGGGCTACGACGAAGTGATCTGCCCGCAGATCATGAGCAACGAGCTGTGGAAGACGAGCGGCCACTGGGACAACTACCGCGACAACATGTTTTTGATCGGCAACGAGGCCGTCGAAGGCGAAGCGCCGCAAGAGCCCACCGCCGGCTTAAAGCCGATGAACTGTCCGGGCCACTGCGCCCTGTTTGCGGCGACAAAACACAGCTACCGCGAGCTTCCGTTACGCGTGGCCGAGTTCTCGCGCTTACACCGCAACGAGCGCGCCGGCGTGACCCACGGTCTGCTACGCACCCGTTCGTTCAGCCAGGACGACGCCCACATTTTCTGCATGCCCGATCAGCTAGAAAGCGAAGTTGCGGCATTGATCCTACACACGTACAAAATTTATGACGTGTTCGGATTCCACGATATCGAAGTGAAGTTGGCCACTCAGCCCGAGAAATCGATGGGCACCGCGGAAGAGTGGCGGAAAGCCGAAGAGATGCTCGCCCGCTGTTTGCGGACCGCGGATAAACCCTTCGAGATTTTAAAGGGCGAAGGCGCTTTCTACGGGCCGAAGATTGAGTTCCACGTGAAGGACTCTTTGGGACGTAGTTGGCAGTGCGGAACGGTTCAGCTGGATCCGAACCTGCCCGAGCGCTTCAAGCTTGAGTACATCAACTCGGACAACAAAGCCGAGCGCCCGATCATGCTTCACCGCGCGATCCTGGGCAGCATCGAACGCTTCATGGGAATTTTGATCGAGCATCACAACGGCCACCTGCCGCTGTGGATTAGCCCGGTGCAGGCCAAAGTGATCAGCGTCAGCACCGATCAGAATCCGTACGCGGAAGAGCTCGGAAAAACGTTGAAGGCTCACGGCCTGCGCGTTGAGACCGACCTACGCTACGAAAAGCTCGGCGCCAAGATTCGCAACGCTCAGATGGAGAAGACCCCACTGATGATCGTTACCGGAGCCAAGGAAGTAACGGAAAAAACGCTCGCGGTTCGCCTCCCCACGGGAGAGAACATGCCACCGATGACCGTGGACCAGTTTTTAGAGTTTTTGAAACCGCGGCTTAAGCCCGGCTTCAAAGTTGAAAAAACCCAATAGGAGACGACTACCATTCAACCCAGAGGACCTTCCCAGGACAATACTCGTATCAATCACCGTATCCGCGCGCGCGAAGTTCGCGTCATCGGAGCCGACGGCGCCCAGCTGGGCGTCATGGAAACCCGAAAAGCGCTGGAGCTAGCCCAACAGGCAGGTCTCGACCTGGCTGAGGTGTCGCCCACGGCCAACCCCCCGGTCTGTAAGATTCTGGACTACGGTAAGTACAAGTACGAGTTAAAGAAAAAGGCCAAAGTTTCGAAGAAAAATCAGGTCATCATCCTGCTCAAAGAGGTCCAGTTCCGGCCTCAAACCGACACGCATGACATTGATTTTAAGACGAAGCACATCCTTCGTTTCCTCGGCGAAGGAAATAAGGTAAAGGTTTCAGTCCGTTTTCGCGGTCGAGAAGCTAGCCACGCCGACCTGGGATACGTTCTATTGCGTCAAATCGTTGACACGATTGGAGCGTCGGGTATTGTAGAGCAAACCGCTAAAATGGAAGGCAAAATTTTGTCTTTGATTGTGGCCCCGGCGTCAAAAACCGCGGTCAAAAAAACGGTAGCGGCAGTGGTAAATAAGCCCAAGACAGAGGAAGCGGCTCGTCC
>JAYUBV010000172.1:0-2184 GCA_043740655.1 Pseudomonadota bacterium
AGTACAAACACGTCGGTTAATAGGCTACGGAGCTCGGCCAGCATCACGTCGTCGGGCCGTTTGTTCGCGGTTCCCTCGGCCAACGTTACTTTCACGTCGAGGGGGATCTGTTTTCCCGCTTTGAAACTCTCGAACGTCGCCGGAGCGTTCTTCGGCGTGACGCCGTAAATTTTTGTTTTGGGGCTCAATGCTCTAAGCGCCGTCGCAATGCCGACGGCTAGGCCGCCACCGCCGATGGGAATAATCACCGCCTCGCAGTCTTGAAACTGCGGATCGGCCACGAGCTCTAAACCAATCGTCCCCTGACCCGCCATGACGTCGGCGTCTTTGAAGGGGTGCACGAAGAGGTAGCCGTGCTCCTTGGCCAAGGCCAATGCGTGCTCGTAGCTCTCGTCGTAGATGGAACCAACGAGCTGGATGTCCGCGCCCCACCGCTGCGTATGCTGCACTTTGATGGGCGGCGTGAACGACGGCATTACGATCGTCGCCTTGATTCCCGTCAAACTCGACATCAGCGCCACCGCCTGGGCGTGGTTACCGGCCGAAGCGGCGACTACCCCGTTCTTTTTCGCCATCGCCAAGTTTTGTAAAATGCAATGCGAAGCACCGCGCATCTTGAACGAACCCGTTCGTTGAAAAATCTCGCATTTTACGTACGCTTCTTTGTGGCAGACGCGCGACAGCACGTCGGAATAGAGAAACGGAGTTTTGCGGATGTACGGAGCGATCGCAGGCTCGGCCTTACGGATCGCTTCGATTGAAGTAAGCGGCATTGGGAAAATCTAACCCATCGCGCCTTCGCCGGCAAAAGGTGCGCGGTCGCTTGATCCCGCTGGGGTTAGGCCAGAAGCTCCGTGCGCAGCTGATTGCACCAGGCCTTCACACGACGTTCACTCTGATCGTCCTGGTTTTCCACGTCTATGACGAGCCCCATGAACTTGCCGGAGCGAATCGCTTTGGACTTTTTGAAGTCGTAACCGTCGGTCGGCCACAGCCCCACCAACTTGGCGCCTTTCTTCTCGAATTTTACGACGAGCTCTTCCATGGCGTCCACGTACGTGTCCGGGTATCCTTTTTGATCGCCCAGTCCGAAGACCGCAATCTTTTTGCCCGCGAGGCTGGTCGATGCCTTTTCAAAATCTGGCAGCGCCGCGGCCCAGTCATCCTGCATTTCGCCGATGTGCCAAGTGGGGACGCCCAAGATGATGTTTTCGGGCACTCCGAAATCGAGCGGGCCAATCTCCGTGATGTTCTTCACGTGATCGACTCCGTCGCCGAGCTCGCTTTTTATCATGTTCGCCACTTCGGTCGTGTTACCCGTCGAAGAGCCATAGACGAGCAGCGTACGGCCCGCGGTGATGGATGCCTTCGTCTTGTCGACGGCCACGGCCGGGGCGGCTCCTCCCGCACTTTTGGCGGCCTTCTCTTCGGCCGCCTTGGCCAAGGCCGCAAGACGGTCCTTTTCCTTTTGCGCCGCCGCTTCTAGGGCCAGTCGCTTTTTCTCGGCGAGCTCCGCGCGCTGCGCGTCCGAACGGGCCTTCAAACTCATGGCGGGCAGGGCCGCGACCTCCGCGCTATCGAGCACGACGAATGAGTTCGTCCATTCCGCCGCGTCGGGCGAGCACTTTCCTTTATTTCGGTACAGACGCAAAAATTCATCGACGGGAATGATCACCGCCGCGGGTTGTGCCCCTTCGACGAAGAACTGCACGCGGACCAGACCGGTTTCGGCGCGGTGGCGACCGACCAAAAAATCTTTGAACGCCAGCGATAACTCTAGCGCTACGGCCGACGGCTGATTGAGCGACGGCGCAAAGGTATACGACAGCGGCGGGAAGGCTTGTTGTCCCGTCGGGTTGGTTCCATCGATGACGACCCGGAGCAGTTCGGCCGACTTGGAACCGGTAACGTAAACTTCCAGCGACCCGGGCAGCCTCGATTTAGCGACGCCAACCGTGACCGCGGGACTCTTTAACGAAACCGAAAACGACCTGAACATGGTGCTCCTTGGGGGCTCAACCGTTGAACGTAAAATTCGGTTGCAAAGGTAACCTCTTAGGTACCCCTGGAAAAGAAAAAAGCGGGGCCCTCTCGGGCCCCGCCTTCTCAAGGGGAGGGGGATTGGTTCGAAAACGAACCGCTTGGGGAGAGGGGTTAGGCAGTGGCCTCCTGCTTTTTCACTTC
>JAYUBV010000173.1:0-2178 GCA_043740655.1 Pseudomonadota bacterium
CTATTTCACTTAGGTGCATGGGAACGGCCAATTTCTCTCGTTAGCGCGCTACGAAATAACGTCAAAGTTTTGGCCTGCTTACGGCGTTTCCTCCTTCCAACCCCCTGGATTTCTATCCCTTTTCAAAAACTCTCAAAAAAAACCTGCGTCACCGGAATTACAGGGGAAGGTAACCGCTCGATTCCGCACGCGAAAAATCCGTCGCCCAATTGTGATGAAAAAAAGTTCGTCACCTGACAAAGGGTTGTTCAGGCGCCTAAACGCTGGTCTCCGCCTTGCACCTATAAAAAGGCTAACGGGGAATTCAATTCTTTCGGGGAACTGTCCGATACGGCTCTAAGCCGATCTCATTTTAGGAGGCGCGATGAAAGTGCTCCAGGCCGCTCTTGCTCTATTTCTTCTCTCACAGATAGCCCACGCCGATCCGGTGGAAGTCGTACTCGCCGGTCAAATCACCGGCGTGAAGGACTCTCGCAGCCTCCAGAACTACGTGCTCAAAGGAAACAAAGCGCGCGTATACGCCAAGGTGCAAATCCACGCGAAGGGCTACTCCAACCAAGGCCTCCGCCAATGGCTGGAACGTCGCCTACCCACTAACGTCGATGGATTCTTCGAGCGCGAGGATCGCGATTCGGGGCTCTCCGTTCGTTATAAGCCGGTAGCCTTCAAACTTCGCAAAGCAGAAATTTTTTGTACCGGTGGCGCAACGCCCGAGTACGAGGTGTGTCATGCGGACTACGCCGTGTCGAACGCCAACGCGGTCGACATCCCGGGCGGTGAAGGTGGCGAGCACGTGGTGACTTTGCAGATGCTGCCCCCGGCCAACGACTTTCGCGTGAAGATGTCTAAAGGTGCCACCAAGAACTACTTCGTTCTGGCCGGTGACCCGAAGCTCTCACGCTTCGGTTTCGCCGGTGGTTCCGACCACTAATTTTGACGCGGCAAGTTTACCGAGCTGGACTCTTGAAGCCCTGGCCCAAAAGGCCGGGGCTTCTTTTTTTGGGAAGAGCGCGTTAACCTTAGGTATCCTCATGCGAAAATCAAAATACGCCTTCGTTCTAGCCTCTCTGATTTCACTCCTCGCTCCGGCGCTGTTTGCGGAAACGAACTGGACCGGGGGGGCCCGGCCCGGCGGAAACGGATTTTATATCTCCGCCCCCGATCAAGGCTTCAGTCTAAACTTTTTGGGTTACGGACAATTCTTGGGAACGCTGCTGGACTACCAGTATCGCGGCGTCCGCGGCGACGTCCCCTTCGCCTTCAACGTGCGACGTGCGCGCTTAACGACTTTAGCTACCGTTCACCGCGACGCCGAGTTCATGGTCGAAATCGGCACGCCGACGATGCGTACGGTTCCGACCACGACGGCATTTCCTAACAGCGGCGTGCCCAACCCCGGCACCGCTACCGGACTGCCGAGCGGAGATCCGGCGACCTTCACTGGTTTCACCCACAACGCGTTTCAGAGCCGCCCCGATCTTGGCTTAGTCGAGGCCCGCGCGACCGTTGCGCTGGCGGAAGATTGGCTTTCGTTGCGAGTCGGTAAATTTACCGGACCGTTCTCGACGGAAAATGCACGTTCGGCGCGTTTTCTCGACGTCATCGAACGCTCCAACGTGCTGAGCTCGATGCTGCTCGTGCCGTCGCTCGATACCCAGCTGGGTGCCATGCTCTTCGGTCGCGCCGCTAACGGCATCATCAACTATTACTTCGCCGCCTTTAACGGAAATGGCGACTCGAACAGTACCTCCACCGATAACGACGGTACGAAAGAGTTTCAGTTCAAGCTCACGCTTAATCCGCACAAGTCCTTCAACGTTTCGCTGGGCTGGGATACCGATCAGATGGCACTACGGCCGCTGTCGTTAGTGGATCACTCGTTGACTCCCGTAGTGACGGGCGCGGCGTTCGGCACTCGCCACGGCATTTCGTTCGACTGGGATTGGACCGTGGATTGGTTTAACTGGAAAACGGAACTGCTGTTCATCCTCATGACCGAAGCGGGCTTAGGAAACAACTACGTGAGGGGCCTGGCCGGCGGCTACACGCAGTTCAATTTCAAATTGTGGGGCGACACGTCCCGCGGCATAGAGATGGTGCCGCGCTTTGAGTACTCGGTGCTGCGCATGGGCCGCGCTTACGAGCTTTACTCCGGGATTTTAGGGTTTAACTTTCACA
>JAYUBV010000174.1:0-7219 GCA_043740655.1 Pseudomonadota bacterium
ACAAAGCGGTGCACGCGCATTCCGCGAACGAAGTCGGCGTTCTGGCTCCACACGGTGGCTAACAGTCCTAACCCCAGAGTGCAGCTAGGACTTAGCGCAGGCATAGAGCCCCTTCTAACACCAAGCGTAACGAATCGATCATCTTGTTTCGAAGTATAACCTGCCCCTTCCCCTTTACCCATAACGCCCGGGCGCCCATTGCAAATACGGTGGCCGCCATCACCTCCGCAATAGGATCGACGTTACGGAGTTTTGATCCGTGGTTGGATTGGAGATCTTCGCGCAGCTCCGTCTTGAATAGATCAAGCTCTTCTTGAATGAAGTTGCGGAAGAGCTCCGACGATCCCTGCCATTCGCTCACGAAGAAATGAAACAAAAGCCGGTGTTCGGACACGTACTCCAAAAAGGAATCGACCGTGGCCTCTACGATCTTGTCGGTCCCGCGAAACCGTTCCCGCGTCCCGCGCAGTAGCTGACGCAGGCTGAGCGCCACCTCGTCGAGCACCGCGACGCCCAACTCGTCCATCGATTTGAAGTGTCGATAAAATGCCGCCGGAGTAATCCCCGCGGCCCCCGCCACTTCCCGCAAGCTAACCGCGGTAAACCCCTTTTTCGCCGAAAGCCCCAGGGACGCCTGAATCAGTTTCCGGCGCGTTCTTTCCTTAGATTTTTTTCTCGTAGTTGCCACGCGATATCGGCACCTTACCCGAAAACTGGCGGAATGCATTTGCCCAACTCAGTAAACGTTCGTATACTAACAAATGGAGGTTCTGTTTATGAAGCTTCTCCACTGGTTTGCCCGCTTGCTCGGCGAATTGAACCGAAAGCGCCCCGTAGAAAAAAAGAACTGTGAATGGTTTGTGACCGAAGACGATTTGCCCTAGAAACAAAAAAAAGGGCCCTTTGCGGTCAGGCAAAGGGCCCCGGGTTGGGTAGTTGTGGTTGCGTAGTTTATTCTTGGGACTGCTCCGGGTCCTGGGTCGTCTCCGACTGGTTCAGTACGGTCACTTGACAGACCAGGCCGTTATTATCGGCGCGGCCTAGGAGGCGAACCGAACCCTGGTAGTAAGTCTGGCCGTTTTCGGCTTGGACCGATTGCAGGTACAGCTCATCGCCGTCCGCCATCTTCAGGTTAACCAACTGCTCGTCGACCGTACCGTTCGCCATCGTGGTGACGTTCATCGACTGTTTAGCCGCGTCGTTCACTACACCGAAGACCTCGGTAGCGCCGTTGACCTGCATCAGGTTCACGTTCACCGCGGTCAGTTCCTGCACATTCGCCGTCTCGGGCAGAGCACACTGAAGGTTCAAGATAACCTGGCCTGCCTGCGGCTGCGCGTAGACCGGATACGGTTCATTAATCACGATACCGCCGCCGTAACCCGGGCAATGGGGGAAGTAGGTCCACGAGGGATACTTTGGGTAGTGGGGGTAATGCGGAAAGTGTGGATACTTCGGCCACGGGTGGTGCTTCGGAGGAATTACGATCCCGATCACGACCGGAGGTTTGACCGGAGGCTTAACCACGATACCGATGGGCTTGATGCCAATGGGTTTGATTCCGATCGGAAGGATTCCAATGGGCTTAACGCCCACGGGCTTAATCCCAATGGGGAGGATACCGATGGGCTTGATGCAAACCGGGTGAACCGGCAAGCCTACGGGTTTGAAGCCGACCGGCTTAAAGCCTACTGGTTTGAAACCCACCGGTCTAAAACCAATCGGATGGCTACCTCCCGTTACGGTGCCTCCACCGTGGGGACGTACGGGGGTGAACCCGCCCTTGCCCTTGTTGCCATTTGGATCGGCCGAAGCCGCTAAAGTAACGAGCGAAGCGACGATCGCCACACTCCATAAACGCTGACTCATTAGAATCTCCTCTGCACGCTCGAAACCCAAAGCGGGCCTCGGTGCCCGGAGATTTTAGATCTCCCAGGCTTCAACCCTTTACGCGCAACGAGTTTGAGATCAGCTCATTTTTCTCATCAAAGTTCCCGCGCTTATGAAAAACACCGCTATCCAAAAAGATGACAGTGTCACATCCGGTTTGAGCCAAAACGGCTGAGTCTTGGTCGATCCGCACAATCCCGTGGGCGAAGACTTTCGGTATGTAAATTGTAACGTTAGACGAATGGGGAAACAGTTCCGGGGGGGACTTATGGGACGGGGAACGAAGCATCCTGAGGGTGCGTTTCGTGGGGTTTAGACCATTTCAAGTAGCCAACTATCGTTTCGTCGAACTTCTCGACCGGGGCGGTAGCGCCGATGTGTTTCGGGTGGAAAGCACCGACGACAAGGGATTCTTGCGATCCTTCGCCGTGAAACGCGTGACCACCTATTCGCAGTTCGACGATAAGGCGGCGGAGCGACTGAAGCGCGAAGCTAAGGTGCATCGGCTACTCACCCATCCCCACATCGCCCGCCTGTACGACGCGTTTCGCTCTAAGCAGTCTTTGTTCCTCGTGGTCGAGTACGTGGAAGGGCTCAACCTGCGCACCGTCGCCCAACGGCTAGCGGACAAGGACAAGACCCTGCCCATCGATTTAAGCGTTCACCTCATTCTCAAAGTGGCGACCGCCATGGCCTACGCCCACAAGGTGACCGACCCCGACAGCGGAAGACCTTTGCGGATCATTCACCGCGACCTCACACCGCGAAACCTAATGCTGGGTAAGGACGGCGAGGTGAAGGTGATCGATTTCGGTATCGCCAGTGCGGACAACGTTACCAAGAGCACCGCTGCCGGCTGCGTGCGCGGAACGTTGGCTTACATGTCGCCCGAGCAGGCCGGCGCCCAGGGTGTGGATCAGCGTTCCGACATCTATTCGGTGGGGCTTATCTTGCTTGAGCTACTAACCGGCGGACGCGTATTCGATAGCGAATCCGAAGTAGAGCTTTTGCAAAAAATCGTCGGTGGACAACTTCCCTCGGCGGCGTCGCTCAACCCCGACGTGCAGGCCGAGCTGGATCGTATCGTCACGATGGCCACCGCGCGCATACCCGGTGATCGCTACCAAAGCATGGATTCCTTCCGCAAGGACCTCGAGAAATGCATGACCCTCGATTCGTCCAAGGCAACGCAACGGCTCGCGGAGTTGATCAAAAAACTTTCTAACGAAACCACTCGCGCACCGGGAAGTTCCGACTGGGAACAGCCCGTTTTATCTCCGCAAGAAGAGCGGGCGATGAAGGATGGTTTCAGAAAACTGGAGGGTGCCTTGGGCATCGAACTAGAGACCTACGAAAAAACTCACATCCCTGAACAAGCTAACTACCGCGAACGGGTCGACTGGACCAAGAACCCGCAACGACACTGGGAAAAGTCAAATCGACCGTCCATCGTCATGGCCGTGATCGTGTCACTGGCGTTCGGGATTCTCCTGGCGAGGTTCTCGAAGGAGCCAACTCCGGCCCAGACGAATAATAAACCGGCGCAAACCAGTCGCGCCGCCGTCGCGCCCTAAACTACGAGAGGCACATGAACCCGTAACGGTTACCGAGTCGCCTCCGTGACGTCCGGGAAACCGGCCGTCTTCAAATTTTGAATCGTGGCGGCCAGTTTGTTCTGCTTGCGGTTGGTGACGTAGAGCACCTTCACTTCGACTGCTCGTAATTCAAAAAATCCACGGCTCCCCGCAAAGGTTTGGCGGCGGCCTTCCCCATCCATTCTTCCCAACCGGCTGGGTACGCTTGTCCGGTCAGCACCATGTCGGCCTGGAAGGGGCCGTTGCTCAGCAACGTCTCGTCCACATCCACGACGACCGCCGGCGGCAGCAAGCCACACCGATAGAACGAGAACGCCAATGGCGAAGGATTTCATGCCCGAATCGTAAGATCACGGCGGGACGGTGGCAAGACTCAGCGGCCGATGTCTTTCATCGCCTCGCGGCAGTCGTCGAGGTCCCAGTCCATCTGCTCCTTGAACGCTTCCTTGAGGGCCACGAGAATGCCGCGCTGGTTCTTCGGTTCGTAACGGTGATCGTTAGCGCGCAGGCGCGCGAAGATCCGTTTCCCCACCGGAGCGACTTCACTGTACTTAGGATGGCGTTTACTCAACTCGACCGCCATACGGTAAGCCTCGCGCTCCGAGGAGGCGACTCCAGATTTAAATAGGGCATTCTTCAGCCAGTCGTTCTGGGCCTCGCCGGTGTCCTTGGCGTCGCCTAGCTCTTCGATGGCCTTGGTCAATTCGAGCATGACCTGTTTCGGAATAAGAATCGGAAACTTCAATTTCTCGACCTCGGGCATCTTGGCGTAATCGCTCTGCGCAATCGGATCCTCGAGAATGGCATCCCAACGACCGAGTGAACGATCGTCCATCACCATCAAGTCTGCCAGCGTGCGGGTGTAAATTGAAAGCCAGCGAACGCGGCGGCGAAAATCGTGCATGCCGTCCTGCAGATCATTCATATCCCAATCCTTATGGCGCAGCTGCTGCGTGAACTCGTACATCTTTTGGAGGATGTAAATGCGGTCCTTCTTGGGGCCATCCCATTCAGTCTTCTCGATCTTGCGTTCCCATTTATCGAGGCGGGTGTCTTTGGCATCGATCCATTTCTGGTCCCGCAGTAACTGCAAAAGCTCTTTGCGATTTTCTTTCTGTTCGGCCTTAACGTGGCGAACGACCCTCGGGTCGGCCCCGACGTCCTGGGCGTACTTCAGGTGGATACCGTCATCGACCAGTTTACCGATTAAATCTTCCATGAGCTTAGATTGTTCGCGCATCGGCTCCATCGTGTCGGGATATTTCTCCTCGTAAATGCGGGAGAGCCCCTGCACGGAGAAGAAGTAACCACGACCGCCCTTGATCAGGGCGTCCAACAGCTTCTCGTTGTCCTTCTCTTTGAAAATTTCGCGCAACCCTTTGAAGTGCGGCTCGAAACGCGCCGGTTGGGGCGCTTCGCCGAAGAGTTGGGCGGACAAAAGTAGGGTTAAAGAGGCCATAAGTAATCGCATAGCGCGCACTTGCAGTGCAAAGCGTGGGCCCGCGACATGGGCGCGGTTCAGGCGTGGGGGTTACATGTATTCCCAAAGTGCGCGGAGACTTCTGCCGTTTTATGACAGGATGTTGGCCATGTCATTGCGATGCGAAGCACGGGCGGACGCCAGGCGAATCCCGTGGAATGAGGATGTACGCTCGTTGGAGAGGGGTGGACTGGAGCTCCAAGTTGTTTGGCGGTGTTCGTAGTACCAGCGGCGCTATTTCTTACGCGTCTTCGCGTACGCGAGCATTTTCTCTTCCGCGTTGCGGACGTCGTCCTCGGTGATCTCCCACATGTTCTTGTCCTTCACGATGGTGAAGAGCTGTTCGAACAGTTCGGGATCGAGGAACGGCGTAACCTGGTCGCGCTGGTACTCCTGCTCTTTCTCGCCGTACAGTCCCAAGAAGGTTTTGTCGTTGAACCAGGACTCCCGGTTCTTCTCCGCCAGCTTCTTCAGCAGCCCTTCGCTTGGATTTCGCTGCAGGTATTCGAAGAACATGCCGCTCGCGGGCGAGCCCGGGAAAAACCATTCGCCGCTGAAGACCTGAATCACGTCGTCACTATCGTCGTGCAGGATCGGAGTGATGAAGTTCACCCCCCGCTCGACGGCGTGGCGGTGAAACGCTAGTAGGTCCGGCGTGCGCAAAGCGATGTGCTGCCAGTGGGCGGCGGCCCGATGGCCATCCAACATCTCGCGTACGTGGGATGGCTGTGCCTTTGGCTCCGACGGCTGCACCACCGCGATCATCGTATTGGCGAGCTCGGCCTTTTCCTCGCGCCCGGCCCCCACTTGCATCGCGAAGGTCAGCGACTTTTCCCCTTGCCCTGGCTCCCACTCTTTCCGCTTCTCGTACAACACGTGGTCCGGCGTACAGCCGAAGATGTTTCGGAAGATGAGGTACGACACGTTGTACAGCCGCGGCTGCACCAGCAGAGTCATGTGATCGACTTTAAAATTGAGAAATTCAGGTCGGGTCATGCGCAAAAAATTAAGCCTAAATCCTGGAACCGTCACCCCTTTTCACCATCCACCCCATCGGGACGCAGGCGTATAATACAGGCATGGCAAAACGATTTTATGCGTTGTCCCATTTATTTAGCGCAGGCCTGATCGGTCTGGTTATTTCTAACTCGGCCGGGGCCTACCTAACCTCGCCCGTATTTGGAAATAGGGTGGACTGCCAAGCCGTCGCGGGGGATTCCCTGAACCTCTGCATGTCGTCCGACTGCAAGGGGGTCGTTTCGGGGGACGACAGCAAGTGCCGCACGAACGATTGCCACGCCATGGTGACCAATGAACCGCTCAAATGCCTAACCGGAGATTGCCGAGCGATCACGCGCAAAGACATCAGCCTCTGCGAAAGCCCGAATTGCAAGGCGGTCATTCACAAGGAACCGACGGAGTGCCCGTAGGCTAAGGCTCGATCGAGCTCACACTGCCGATCAGCACTTCAGGCTTCATGACTGCGTGCATCAGGAACTGTTTGCCATCGCCGGAGAAGCTTAGGTCGGAGAAGTCATTGGCTTGGGAAATGGGGTGGCGGCCAAGCTCCGCGCCCGTTTTGATGTCGTACCAAATCAGCGTGGTACGTCCGTTGTCGCGCGACAAGGCGACGGCCCGTTTTCCATCCGGGTGAGCGACTACGTCGCGCACGGACTCCGTAGTCGGGGAGTCGGGATCGCGGTCCACGCGGGTCAGCCGCCAACCCAAAGGGGGGGTGGTCTCCAAAATTCCGTCCCCCACCAGAAAAGCAATTTTCCCATCCGGCGTAAACTGAATGCCTTTGTTTACCGACTTAAAAAAGACGATTCCCGGAACCGGCAGGGCGTTGCCCTCAGCGTTTATCGTAAACTTCTGGACGGTCGCCCCAGCGTCGGGAAGCGTCTTCATCACGAAAAAATCTTGCGTGCCTTCGACGATATCAATTTTTACCTTATCCAGTTCCCCCGCCGCCGAGGTATCAATCTGGGTCGCCGTGCCCGACTTCAAATCGTAGCGGAACAGAACGAACTTTCTGTCCTTGACCACCTCCGCGAGTCCCGTGTCGGCGTTCACGAAGTGCATTCTGTGCACCGATACCCCCTTAGCTGAAGTGCCCAGCACGGCGGACGCCTTCGAAGAGATCACTCCCTTCACGAACGGATACCGCCGAAACGTTCCATCCTTGGCCGGTAAATAGAGGTCTCCCGCGGGGCTGACCGAACCCCTCGTCGCGTACATTTCGGGGAAAGAAACC
>JAYUBV010000175.1:0-7219 GCA_043740655.1 Pseudomonadota bacterium
ATCGTAGGCTATGGCTCCCAGGGCCGGGCCCACGCGCTGAACCTGCGTGACTCCGGGGTTTCCGTCGTCGTAGGTGCCCGAGCGGGCACTGGATACGACAAGGCAAAGTCAGATGGTCTGACCGTTACTACCGTAACCGAGGCCATTGGCGCTTCCGATATCGTTATGTTCTTTTTTCCCGATCAAGTCATTCCGCAGGTGTACCAAGAGGTCACCCCCTTGCTGGTGAAGGCGCCGCGACCGATCGGATTTGCCCACGGCTTCGCCCTGACCTTTGGTCTCATCACTAAGATTCCCGGCTGCAGTTACTTTCTGGTCGGCCCCAAGGGGGCCGGTGCGCTATTGCGCGACAACTTCACCAAGGGCGGCGGCCTTCCCGGGGTTTACGCGGTGGAACCAGGCGCGGCCCCGGACACGGAAGAGCTGGCCATCAGCTACGCCCGCGCGATGGGGTGTGCAAGCCAGGTGCTGCTTAAGACCACCTTTCGCGAAGAGACCGAGTGCGATCTCTTTGGCGAGCAGGCGGTGCTGTGCGGCGGTTTCATGGAGAACATGGAGGCCGCGTTCACCACTTTGGTCGAGGCCGGCCACACTCCCGAAATGGCGTTCTTCGAGACCTGTTTCGAAGCAAAAATGATCCTGGAGCTGTGGATGAAGTTCGGGCCGCACGGCATGGCCAACAAGATTAGCCCCACCGCCTTTTACGGCGGCCTCTCGCGCGCGCCGCGGATCGTGCCGGACTCGGTGAAGGCTGAAATGCGAAAAGTATTTCAGGAGATCCGTAAGGGCGAATTCGCCACCGAGTGGATGGAGGAAGTCTCGAACGGCATGCCCAGGCTCAAAGCCGAAAAACAGCGGTTGAAGGATTCGCTCCTACAAAAGACGTGGGAAAAGCTATCTCCGAGCTTGGCCTGAGGACGGACGGCCCAGCTCTTTATCCACGAACTGGCGGTTTGGCCCTTCGGTGACGTAGCTGTAAACGGAAAGCGGAAATTTACCGGGCTCCGCCAGCAAGCCGTGGAGGACCCCCGCCACTAGCATTTTTCCATTCTGAGTCACCAGTGCCGGCCCCCCCGAATCGCCCGCGCAGGTTTCCGCACGGTTGGAAGGACCGGTTATGGACATTCCGGTTTGGGGTCCCGGGCCCGATCGCGACCACATCACTTCCATATAGTCGCGGAAGCGGAAAATTTTGTTGGTCCCCATCGCCCGCTGATTGCATCCGTAACCGATCATCGAGACCGGAGTGCCCGGCCCGACCGGACCCGAAAGTCCCAACGGCGTCACCCCGATTTCTTCCGCCAGCGACACGTCAAAGTGCATCACCGCGACGTCCGACGAATCATTCCGCTCACCGGTGCCCAACACGTTGAAGGAAACGGCGCGCACGACGTGGCCAGTGGCCAGTACCACGCGGGGATGCGTTTCGCGCATGCAATGGGACGCCGTAAGCACCTTGTCGGCCGCTACCAGCGTGCCCGTGCATAGGCGCGGGCCAACCACTTTGATCACCTGCGGAATCTCGTCGGTGGGGCGAACCGACTCGCGGCTCGGCGCTTCCAGCTGGTCTGAACTGATCGACTTTCCGCATGCGCCAAGCCAAAGCGCCACGACCAAAATAGCGAAAAGACGAGCCGCAAATCTCATAAGTCGACCACACCACTTCCCCGAAGACTTGTCACCGGTGGGTGTCTCGGAGCGTTAGCCCTTATCTTCGGGGTAGCCGCTTTCACGCCAGGCCTTGATGCCGCCATCCATGGAAATCACGTTGGTGTACCCCATGCGCTGCAGGCTTTCCGCCGCCAGAGCCGAGCGAAAGCCGCCCCCGCAGTAGAGCACGATCTTGGCGCTTTTATCGGGTACGGCGGTTTCGATGTCGCGCTCAATCACCCCTTTGCCCAGGTGGATGGCCCGTTTCGCGCGGCCGCCTTTCCACTCGTCATCCTCCCGTACGTCGACGAACACGAACTTTTCGCCTTCGGTGATCATCTTTATTACGTCGACGGGACGGCACTCTTTTATTTTCTTTTTGGCCTCGGTAACTACGCCGAGGAACCCTTCGCTGTGATTCATACCCACCTGTTACCATCCTTTAATGACAAGGTCTCGCAACCCCGCGGCGCGGACTCTTCTCCTCAGCCGGGGATGCCGATGGTGCCCCCACCAAGAATCGAACTTGGAATTAGCGATTAGGAATCGCTTGTTATATCCATTTAACTATGGGGACTCAGGAGCAACGGCGAATCTAACCGCTTAGTCGGGACATTTTCAAGGTTGAGAAATTCGCGAAAAACCTTCGAAACCGAATTGTGTTTTTCGCACAGTATTTGATCGGCACATTGTTTCAGCGCTCTCGATTCTCGCATTGATCTGTGTGGTTACCGGCCTTCCCTCACTTTTAAACCGCTTTCGTCGGCCCCGTCGAACTTTTGGAGGCCTAAAAGCTCCTGATTCCAACCACTTCGAAATTGTGAAGGTAACGTGTCAAAAAGACAGGCGCCTGTACCCACATTTTCCACCCGGCGAACTATTGGACGAGATTTCACGATTCCTACGACGATTCCGCGACTTGCCCGCCCGCTCCGACTTGGGCATTTCGCTTGCAACTTAAGTATTCGAATCCGAATAGCGCAAAGTAGTCGATGCCTCGATGGGGGGCCCGGCGGGGGACAATAAGGGTAAACGAATCATGAAGCTGTACGTTGGCTGTTTATATATGATCGTGGGCATTGCCATGCTCACGGGTTGCGGATTGAAAACGCAATCGGGAGACTTTACCTCGGGCAATCAGGGCGTCGAAGAGATCTCCTTCGACGAGGAACCCTCCGTAGTGTTGGTTTATCTTCCTGGCGGCAAGGGCATTTGCACCGGAACGATCGTGGGCCTGAAAGCGGTTCTCACCGCCGCTCACTGCGTGAAGGGCATGACTGGCCGTTTCGAAATCAAGGGCAAGATGGGCCGCTTCAGCACCTACAACGCTGAATTCCGCGATTACGCGGGCGCCGGTACCGTCGACGATATCGGCGACTTCGCCATGTTACGTTTTGATATGACCATCGCAGCTCCGGAACACATCGCCATCATCGGCAGCAAAGTCTCTGACAGAGACCCAGTGAAGGCGGCAGGTCTCGGATGCAATAACATCGAGACGCGCACGGGCTCGGGCGTCCTGCGCCGCTTGTTGACCACGCTGTACTCGGCCGACGAAGACAAATTCCTTTCCCTTCACGAACTGTATAGCGCCGGAGACGGCGGCCGGGGCACTCGCGGCATTATGAAAGCCGGCACCTGCTTCGGTGACTCGGGCGGCCCGCTCTGGAACAAAACGGCCAATGGCTGGCGTTTGATCGGTGCGACCCACGCGGGTGGCAAGCTCGACAGTTACGAGGTTTCTTATTTCTCGAACCTGATTCGCACGGAAAACAACGCTTACCTCCACGAGCTGAACGATACGTACAGCTTGGGCATGCGGTTCGACTGACGCTTTCTACTTAGTGTCCCTAGGCTGGGTGCCGTCACTGATCCTGACGGCGCCCGCCCCCCCTTTACCGCCTTCGGCGGTATCTTAAGGGTTAATCCTTAAGGATTAAGCCTTAATCCTAGAACGCGGACTCCCGGCCTACTACATTCCCACTTCCTACGAATTAACTCACTCCGGTTCCAAGAAGGTTTCCAGCGAGAGGTGCTTGAGCACGTCGTGTTGGCGTAAGTAGTCGCGAATCGCGGAGCGATCGCTTTCCGTTACGCGTCCCTGGGTTTCCAGGCGCTGGGCGAAATTATTTAGGTCATTCACGACGTATGCTTTATTGGCGGGCAGCCGATCGGCCAGCATGAAGGCGGCGTACCGGAGCGCGCCGTTCAGGTTGGGCGGCATCGTGTTTCGAAGCTCGCGGGCGCGGAAGACCGACGAGTCACGCAGGCGACCAGCGTTGCGGGCTAGCTCCAGCATGAAGTGGGCGTTTTCCAGACCGTTGTCCTTATCCCACCAGTCACGAATTTCGACATCGTGAGCTTTCGGGCGGGTCCAGCGGTAACTCTCTACGCGGACGATTCCGCGCTCCACTTGCGGCTCTTCTTCTTCACGGACTTGGTTCACGTCCAAGGAGAACGAAGTCGCGTCGTACGGGCCGTAGTGATCGGCGCCGTACTCTTTACCAAACACAATCTGGTCGAGCAGAATCTTAGTTTCCAGTGCGCGCGACGCAAAGACCATTTGGTCAGGCTCGATGTGCGCGGTCGGGATACTGACGTGAAAGTGAGTTTCCGGGTCCTTCACTTCTTTATAGAGCCAATCGATTAGCCCTTTGAATTCCTTCGGGCTCGCGGTCGCCCCGTCCATTACCAATTCCACGGCGTACAGGTGGCCCATGCCGGAATCATTCTCGAGGATCGCGCTCACGGGAATTCCCCGATTTTTCAAGGACGAGTCCACTTGCTTCCAAACGAGCTCGGCGTACTGGCTCTTATCCTGCGGCGTATTTTCCCAATCGTGCAGCGCGGCGGGCTTCACGTCGGCCAGCGTGTAACGGCCGGCCTCTTTCTGGGTGCGGGGGCGGATCGCTTCGGCGCCATCCCAGCCGGTCATCTGTTCAATCTGGGCCAAGGTGTAGAAAGGGCCGCTGGAGTTCAGTTTGGCCTTAGCTTTCTTCAACGAATCGGGATCCTTTTCGATGATGGCGAAAATATCGCCGACGCCCCAGAGTTCAGCGTCGAAACCAAATTTGAAATTTTTGCGCGAACCCTCTTCGGGCGAGTAAGCCGCGGCGCGTGCCCAGAAACGAGAGGATGCGGTCTTATTGCTTAGGTCCGCGAACACACGCTCACAGTAAGTTTGCGCGCTGGCAAACGACGAAACCAGCAGGCCCAGACCTGCCACGACTCCAAGAATATTTCGCATGGGACTCCACTCTTTCGACAAACCACGCCCCAACACTGGGGCGAAGGGAAAGTTTGCAACGTGTGTACCAGCGGAGTACGGCCCCGCAGCGGGAGTACGCGCGCATTTGGGCCCGGCGTATTCCGCCGGATTCACCGTTCGATCCTGTCTACATCCGGATAGTTGCTGGCGAAGACTAAACGGAGAACGAGCGGCGTGTTCTGTTCCGTCAAAAAAGAATACATGGGGTTTCGCCGCCTTACCGCGATACACCCGCCTAACAAAAATTGGCTGCTCGCTTGCACAAACGATGGCCGACATGGGCAGAATCATTTTTCAATCCATCGGTGTGCTTGCGCTTACCCTGTTTTGCACGTCCTCCGCTTACGGGGAGGATTTTCTGCAGACGGCCCAGACCCTTTGGTACGACGGCAGCGCCGTTCCCCCCACTACCCTTAAGATGAATCTGCGCGGTATCTCGGCGGCCAATGGCCTAAACGTCCTGCGAGCTGCCATCGGCGGTAAGCTCGAAGGGGATACCATTACCGGTTCTAAGCTTGGAACCATCCGCTTGGTCCCGCGCCTCATCGAAGGCCGGCGCGACGGCGTGGAATTTACGGTCGAAACTCCTACTTCCCAAGGCATTGCGCGGCTCGATGAGGCGTGGACCGCCCTCTCGAAGAACGGCGCCCGCGGTGAACGAAATGACCAGCCCCCCAAAGTCCGTGTTCAGTTCAATGGCGGGGACGTTTCAACCTCGTTCCATATCAACGCAAATATGCTGCGCGCGGACCACGTAAAGCAAATGCGCGACTTTGGCGGCATGTCGAATGGCGGTGGCGTCACGGCCGTTCCCGAATTGGGCACTATCGAATTGAACCTGCAGGACGGAAGCCTAGTCGCCCCGGTTAAGCAGGCGATCGGCGTTTACCAGATTTCGCGGAAAGAAGGCGCCATCGATCACGATCGCTGGGTGCAATCCTCGACCGGTCTCGACCGCGAAATGCTTCCCGCCCTTCGTAAACAGTTCGTCGATCTCCGAAACGGCGATCGCACGCAAACGATCGCGGTGCGCTACCTGCTAGGTGACCCAGAGCATAAGCGCGATAAGGCTAGCCCCTGGCACGACGAAATTGCGTACCACCAACCACCCATCGGAGCGATGCGCGCCGACCAGCAGGGGGAAACCCCACTGATTCTCCGGCCGGGCGCCGCCGTTTGGCACCCACGAGTGCACCACCAGAACAATATTTTGGGCGACGCCAATCCTGCACTCATCAACGGCGAGCTCGCGGAGCTGCTCACCAGCAACAAGTGGTTCGAGGCGCTGTGGTTCGAGAAGCACCTGCCCGGCGCCATGTCGCGCACGGAGCACCTAAAAGAGATTTACAATCAGTCCCAGGTTAAACCGGACGATGTCGGCTCGGTGCTAAGCGAGCTGAACCGCCGTTTCCCGAAGGGCTGGGTTCTCAAGGCACTAAAAGAGTCCCACACGGGCCGCTTCGTCGTGACCGACAAGCTCGAAGTGGCGAAGCTGATTGGGGACTACCGGAACAGTGACTTCGATCAGTTTTACCAGCGCGCCCTCATCGAGCTCGCGGGCCAGGACGAAGATAATATGAACGACCGCCTGCAGCAGCATCCCGCCTACCTTGGATGGAAGCTCGCCAAATTTCTGAGCGATCCGGATAACGTCATTGCGCAGGAGCGCGTCGACATCGTGTCGGAGTTCCGCGTGGAAGGCATCTCGGGCAAGGTGCTCGGCAACTACTCTACGGTGGATCGCTACGGCCACAAGGTTTGGAATACCGAGCAGCAGCTGCCCACCTTTACCGATCCCAAGATTATCAAGGCGGTGGAGGCCTACACGCAAGGGTTGCTCGACCGGCTACCTCCCAAGCTGCGCGGAACGCCTTTCGCGTTCGACATCGCGTTGCTCAAGGATGGCTCGTTTACCGTCATAGAGGGTAACGCCGGCCCCGAATCGGGGTATTTCGTGGACTTCCGATTCTCGGTGAAGGCGATGAATCACTTTCTGCGCCAATACCAGCAGCTGGCTCGGGACGGAAAGATCGTGAGTACGGGGATGTCGCCCAAACAAATGCACGACTACCTCAACGGACTTTTCCGGCAGTGGAACATCGACCCGGAAACGAATTGGCCACACTTGAAGGTCAATCGCGAGTGGGATCCGGCGCACCCGCATACGGTCGAATCCCGATTCGAGCGCACGACCCAGAGCCCTGAGTTCTACCGGGTGGCGGGGGACATTCGTCCGGCCATCTGCCCGTTTCCCAGCATGGCGCCCGAAACTCATCCCTAAGGTTTGGATTGCGGTCTTGC
>JAYUBV010000176.1:0-7181 GCA_043740655.1 Pseudomonadota bacterium
CAACTTTTCCCAGTTCGGCCCGGTAATCCTCGCGGCCACGGAGAGTCTCTGGCGCGACGGTGTCTTCCCAAACTGGAATCCGTATCAGTTCATGGGATCGCCCACCGCCGACGTAGGAGTGTACAGCCTCACGTACCCGCCCACCTACATAGCCGTCGCTCTCGCCAATGCCATCGGAACGCGTGAACTGTGGGCCGACGTCTTTTTCCTGCTGCACGCTCTTCCTGGATGCGCCCTGGCCCTGTTCTGCTTTCGCACCGCAAGAATGTCCCGCCCGTTGGCATTAGCCGCGGCGCTTAGCTTTCTCTTCTGCGGTTACAACCTCGGGGTAGGTCGTTCTTGGTATTACATGATCCCACTGGTCGTGACGTTGCCGATTCTGGGTTGGCTGATCGTTGGAATGGATCAAATGCGTACGCGCACCTGGTTCTGGGTTTCGGCGCTCACCATTGGGCTCAGCTTTCACGCCGGAAATACGCAAATGTGGTTTTACTGGTGTTTCTTCTGGACCCTTAGCGTCGCCCGCTATTTTTTCCGCCGCCGTCAGCGGCCAAGCCTATCCGAAGTTCTCTGGCCTGGGTCCGCGGCGTTGATCGGTGCCGGCATCGCATTTCCTTTGTTGCTCGTGCAGTTACTGTTCATGGCGAACGTAAAACGGTTACCGCAGGGGCTGGGTACAGTGGCGGATAACTTGTTTGCGGTTTTCCTCCCATTTCCGTTCACCATTGGAACTTACCCCAACAACTTCCCGAGTAACGTTCCGACCCTCGGTCAAATTTATTACGGCGGCACGGTTTTCACGGTAGCCGCTTTAGTGGCGATACTCTATTCCTACGTGGGCTGGCTCGCTCAGAAAAGGTCACCCTGGGATGAGACCTTCCGTTCTGGGTTGTTTTTGATCTTGCTCGCCTTCGTTCTCGGTTTGGGAGAATTCGGAATTTTGTGGCGTCTGCTGGCCTACGTTCCTCCTTTCAAATTATTTTCCCATCCCTTCAAATTTTTACCCTACATTCACTTCTTTGCGGCGCTGCTCGGGGGACTGCTTTTAGAGAGGCTGCTGGGTAAGCTCTCGGCCCCCCTCGCGGCCGTGGCGCGCAATGGATGCGCGTTGGTCGCCTTGTCGCTGGTGGTTTGGCACCTCACCGTATCCCAGGCCGCGATGTACGTATTCACAGACCGGAGTTACGTTCCGCTCTCCCCCGCCGTCGATCGGCAAATTCGCGAAGGCCGCACTTATACCCGGATAGATTCAGTAGCGCCGTGGCGCCATTCGGCTAAGGGTTACGTGAAATCGCTGACCCATAACTTCGCTTCCGCCTATGGCATCGGCGCCGTGTGGGGTTACGATCCGCTCGTTAAAAATACGCCGGAGAACCGCAAATGGTGGTCCGAATGGAACAACGCCCGTTGTGGAGACGAGGTACTCGGAGGGGTCCCCCCGTTTCTGTATAAAAAAATGCTAGGGTGCAATCCCGCCGAGCCTCATCCCCCGGAAAAGCTAGCAACCCTTTTGCGCGTTTCGGGAGCAAAGTGGCGAGTCATTTTCGATGAGTACCGCCACGAAACCGAAGTGACCGCCCTGCCGGATCCCGACCCTATTGCGTTCGACTTCGACAATCGCAAGGCTGAATTTGCCTACAAGGTTAGTTTCTCCGGCGTCACGGTGACGAACAATGCCGGCGGTGCAAAAAGGGTGTTGATCAATTTTCTGAGGCGGGGACCGATGCAAGCGGAGGCGGATGGAAAAAGACTCGCCGTATCGGAAGACGACTGGGGACGCGTTCTCGTGGTACCACCGGCGGCCTGGAAGCAGATCACCCTACGTTACGTTCCTGCTTGGTCTTCGGGGCTGGTGATTGGGTTGGCCCTGTCGCTAGCTGGGCTTGTGATCTACCGGCGCGGTATTCCCACATAAACCGAACCATTCCCATAATGGTGCGAAACTTGGAGCGGAACGTGGAGGCCCACCGGGATTCACCATGCTTTCGCGGCGGGAAGCGTACCGGGATCGATTCAATCCGCCAGCCAGATTCCTTGGCTTTCAAAAGCATGTACAGGTCGAAAGGAAATCCATAAGGCGGATTGGCTGCTTTCTTCATCAGGCTGGCGTCGAATACTTTTGGTTGAGCGTTGATCTCGTGCACGAACTGACCGAGTATGGCGAGGGCCACCATTTCAAAACCACGCGAGAAGAGCATGTCGCCGAACGCTCGTTTGTAGCGTCGGCCCTTCACCAAAAAATTTTCGCCAAGTTTTTGGTGACGTTCCCAGGCAATAAAGACATCTTCCGGATCGCACTGTTCATCCGCGTGCGTCCACGCAAGCGTGCCGCCGGTAGCGGCCCGCAGACCGGAGTAGACGCCGAAACCGTAGCCCAGGTTCTTTTCCACGTGCACCGGATGCAAATAACGACGGCTCGGCCCCTTCATGAGTGCCTCGATCACCACGTCTGTGCCATCACTAGATCCGTTGTCCACGACCACTAGCTCAAACTGTTCGGGGGCGAGATTTCGTTTCTTCGCGCATTGAAGCGTCCGCTCTGTAAGGGCCTCTAGGCTCTTTGCCTCGTTGTAGCAGGGGATGACGAGACTGAGCTTCTTCATCGAGAATTTTCCTTCCAGGATTGCGGGTCTTTAGTGCACACGGCATCCACATCGCGGCCGATCTGGTAAAAGGGCCCCCAATTTTCTTTTGGGTACGCGTGCAGCTCCGGCGAGACCAGACACAGACGAAACTTTCCCTTCAGAGTGGAAAGCGTCGCGTTGGATGGCGGTTTGCCATTAAAGCAGTCGAGCCAAACCCAGTCGGCTAACCCCGAGAACTTAAGGGCCACTTCGGCTGGCTCGTACTCCGACACGCGGATCGCGAGCTTGGGCATCTTCTCCCGCACCGCGAGCTTAACGGTTGAGGGAATGGTCGTGTCTAAGAAAAAGAAATTGGTGATGTTATTAGCACGCAACAGCGCAAGTGCTTCAGGTTCCAATTGATCCTCTTTAGTATTGAGGATGAGCGTGCCACGATCTTTTTTGGTGGCCCAGATTTTTAAATACGCACCGAGGGTATCGCCGGTGCCGTACGGATCGTGACGCAGAATGATCTCTTCCCGGTAAGTACGCAGGTCGATTTCCGCGCCGAGGCCCGGCCCTAATTCGTTGAGTTCTGCGATCGTATTGATGCGGTGTTTGATGAAGCTCGGCATGCGGTCCCGGTGCCTATGGAGTATAACTGTACCATATGGATTCTCAGAGCGCCGTTGCCGAAGCCTGCCGTCGCATTGGCTCAAAAATTCCCTACTGGACGCAAGGCACGGGAGGTAACGTCTCCCTGAAACACGACGGCGTGCTCTACATCAAAGCGTCCGGGCTGAGACTCGACGCGGTGACTCCCGATAAAGGGGTGGGCCGCGCCAATCTGAAATCATTGCTCTCCGAGCTCGCGAAGTGTCAGACGGAAGAAGACTACAGTAACGCTTTGAACCAAAGCCGTTTAGCCGACAGTCCACGACCGTCGATGGAGGCCGGCTTTCACGCCTTACTACCGCACCCCTGCGTTCTTCACTTTCATTCACTAGTGTCCCTCTTGATGGGGCACGAGCGTGCAAAGAACGTGGCTAAGTTCGATAAGTGGGCCAAGGGTAAAATGCCGATTCGCTTCATTCCCCCGACCATGCCGGGGCTTGAACTATCCCGGCTTTTCACTCCCCAGGACGAGACCACGGCCTTCGTGCTACAGAATCACGGCGTAATCCTGCAGGCCGAATCTTCGGACGTGATAAAGGAATGGGCCGCGTTTGAAGAGGCCTTCGTCTTCGACTGGAACTATCCATCGTTAAAAGCGGATGGTTCGCGTATCGCCCCCTGCCCGCTCAAACTCTACTTTCCCGATAGCGCAGTTTTCTTGGAGCGGCTACAGCTCCTGCAAGACGGTAGAGGCGGGCTGGCGGCGGATTGTTGGAAGAAAGATCGCGACGGATCAGAAATTTGGCAGGCCACGTCGCTGTTGTACCACGCGCAGAATGAGCTAGCGGAACTGCCGCCGGATATTTCATCGCGAGTCAGCGGATTGCCCACCGAAAAGTTCCGTAAGGACGCTTCGGCTTAAGCGGCCTTCAACTCTTTATTGTGCCAACGCAACTGGTCGCTGAGGCAGCACAGGAAAATAAGCTGCAAACAACCGTCGAGACCCTCGTGGAACTTAGCCTCCGGCGCTATTTCATTAAAATTCGCCACCACGTCCAGCGCAATGAGCCGCAGCGTTTCTGAGCTAACGTCTCCGGAAACATCGAGTCGCTGCCAATCCGCATCCTGAAACGGATCGTGAAACACCTTCAGCCCGGGCGCTTGGCTAATCCGTTCCGCTACGTGGGTTAGGTTAAAACTGTTTTGCGCAGAGATCTCTATTTTCAAACTGACCCCAAGCTCCTCTTCGTCGCTGCCCGCCAAAACCGAAGTCCGGATGATCAGATCGGCCAGATTCCTTTGCGGCAGCACGTACTTCTCCGCGTCGCCTCGACGACGGGCCATGGCTTCCTTCACCTGCTTGGCCGAGTAGCCGCGCTCCTTGCAGTCCCGTGAGATCTTCCAATACTGGCGCAGCTTTTCGTCCGGATCCAAGAATACTTTTAGGTCGTAAAGGTGGCGTAACGATTTTAAGCTTAGGGAATGCAGGCCACTAAAAATTAACACGCTATTGGGGTCCACCGGTTTGGCGTCCGAAAAATTTCCCGATCCGTGATCGTACTCTCCGCGTAACACCCGACCGCCGGAGGCCAACGTGACGGCGTGTTCATGTTCCCGGTAAATGTCGTTCGCCCGTACATCGAGGTGCGTATAAACTTTCCACTTCTGATGGCCGCGCGGCCAGCGGTGGTAATCGTCTCCATTCGTCACGGTGATGCGTTTCCTGCCCATCAGGTCGGAGAGTAGATTCACAAACGTGTCTTTTCCCGATCCGCTGTCGCCGGCGAGTCCGATCATCAAGGGAGTCGTGCGCAAGCTGTAGACGGAATTACTGCGAATACCAAACAGGTACATGTGCAGCGTGATTCCGGCGAGCGACGCTTCCATCAACGTAAAGGTCAGATTGCCGGCCAGCATCGCGCTGTGGTTCGCGGGATCGTTCCAATAAAGTCCGAGTACTTCGTGGGCCAAGAACGCTATGGAGTAAGCGCCAAACAAAGCCAGGTTCGATGGACGCGGATTTCGACACAGAAAGTAAATGACGAAAGGGAACGACCAAAGGAAATAACCGGGCGCCGGTGGAATCAGCAGGACGAACACGCAGAAGAGAACGCCGAGGTACGAAAAAAAGAGATCCCAATTCCACTTGGGATAAGCCGTAAAACGAAAGAACAAAGTCATTATGGCGAGGGGGGCAATTAGAATCGAAGCCCGGTTGGCGCCGAATCCAACCTGCAGGGCGAATAGGCGCATTTGCTCGGCACTGCCAAAGACCATGCGACGAAAAGAAGGATCGAAAGCGACCGGTAGTAAACAAAGGGCGTACGTTAGCGCGAAGGCGCCCAACGCCTTGGTCGTCTCCCACTTTCCGGCCGTCTGCCAAAGGTAAAAGCCCACGAAGGGTAACACAAACACCAGGTGCGACTTCGTCGCCAGCCCCAGCCCAAAGAGGATCATGCCAAGCTGATAGCGTCTATCCTGGATGAAATGCAGCGACGCAACGAAGAGGGCGGTCGGGATGATGTCTAGCTGCCCGTGCCAGTAACAGATGTAGATCGAAATCGGCGAAGCCCAATATAAAATGAGCACCCGACGGGTGCGCGTGGGAAACCAACGCAGCAACATCAGGCATAGACCGAGGTCCGCGGCCAGCAGAGGAAGGCGCATCGCGAACAGGTGGACGGCGGAAACGTTGTAAATCCCGGGGGAAATCGCGAACGAGAGCAAGTAGCGCGGCACCGTCAAGACCATCAACATAATCGGTGGATAAGGAAATGCGTTCCAGGTGTTGATACTGCCGAAATATGCCCACGGGTTTTTGAATCCTGATTCAACGAAGAAATTCAGAAAGGGAACGAAGAGATCGCTCAGGAAGTGCGACGACAGGGTAATGCCCAAAGCCAGCTTCAGTGCGAGGGCTGCCCAAAACATGGGTGATTCGATGAGGGGTTGCAGCCCCGCTGCCCAGGGTACGCGCGGAGCCGATTCAGGTGGGCGTACTACGTGGGTATCAACGCCGACGGGTGCTGGTGCAGCCTTAAGCCGCGCGGATTTGGGTTGGGCACTCATCGCTTGGCTCCTCCCGCGTTCTTGCGCTTCGGCTGCTTGTTCTTGGAATAGCGGAAATAGTCTGCCCAATATTCATACGTGCGTACGTCATCCGGGGTTCCGAAACACAGGAAGGTATCGACGGGAAAGGACTTACCACGCAGCCCCTTCTCACGAAGGACCGCAATCACCGAATCCACGTAGAACTCCCCGTTAACGCGAATGTCGCGCGCCTTAAGGTCATCGGCCGCGTCGAAAAAATCGCCCGCGCGTCGAAACCAAAAGCTTCCGATCACTCCGGGATCTTTTGCGGGCGTATCGCTGAGGGGCGCCTTGCACGCGAAGTCCGTGATCGTTCCCTCGGAATCGTTCTGAACCCAAGCATACTGATTAGGGTTTCGATTCGCGTGCGGGTGATTCAGAAAGGTGACCACCGCAAAGTCCACACTGGGATCATCGGTCAACTTCTTCCATTTCGCGCCCGAGTAGAGGTAACCACTATCGCAGGCCGCGATGAACAGTGGCGCGCGCGGATCAATACGCTCGTGCGCCGCCTGGCAGGTAGTAACTGCGCCGTCCGTCGGGGTCGGTAACGTAACGATCGTGTCACCCTCACCCGTAATTTTTTCCCGTCGGAGTGGCATCTCCAGCTCGGACCGGCAAATGAGAATGCGACGATTGAGTTTTGGCAAGCAGGTCAGCACCCGCTTCAACATCGGCACGCCGTCTACCGGAACGAATGGCTTGGGTTGGGCGTAGCCCCGTTTCTGAAAGCGCTCGCCCAGTCCGGCCATGGGAATTAGTACGGTGCCTTCGCCCGCGGGTGCGGTGAAATGGGTATCCTCACCGTTCAGGAAATAGTTCGACCACGCCACGTACTCTTCGAGATCTTCCGGAGTCCCCCACTGTAAAAACTGTTGCAGCTCATAGACCTCCACGGGCTCGTTATCGCGA
>JAYUBV010000177.1:0-2134 GCA_043740655.1 Pseudomonadota bacterium
TTCCAATTTTCCGTCGCCGATACCTTCGGAGGAATCGCGCCGCGCGTAAAAACGATTCGCAACTGGAAAACGCCCACCGGCACACGCGTTACCGGCCTAACGGCGGGACAATCTCCTTGGTTCGTACTGCGCGACGGCCCGATGAGCCAGCTCTATTTTTGGCCGGCAAAAAAACGCCCGGAGCTGGTATTGGAAACTCGCGCGCACCTCTTCCACTTGCGGTGGAACCAGGAGGATAAGAGCCTGTATTTCGTCGGCGACTTCGACGGCCGCAACGAGATCGTAAGGTGGCAACCCGACGAACGCCGTTTGGAAAAGGTAGCCACCCTCCTCGGGGGCACCAACTCCTTCGCCTTCCGGGGAGATGAGTTCGTGGCCACCGCCTACCGCCACGGCGGTTACGACGTGGCCCATCTGGGACGGATACCCGAGCCGCGTTTGATTCCGACCGCCCAGCGTAAGGCGGAACCAAAGAAGCCCGAGCGGCCGAAACCCAACCACCGCGAGCCGACGACGGCCGAGGAAACCGATCAGCAGATCGAGCTCTCGGTCCCCCGCCGTTACACCGCGTGGTCCACGCTATATCCACGCACGTGGATCCCTTCGATCCTCTTCGTTCCCGACGGTATTCAGGCCGGCTTCTGGGTTCCCGGTTTCGATCTTTCGCAGTGCCACTATTACGACATCATCGGTGGTTACGATATACGCGTGGCGGGCTCCCAGCCGTTCGGTATGATCAACTACCGGTACCGGTTTTACGAAGCAACCCAAGCCATTATCAACGTGTTCTACAACCCGAACTACCTCTACTTAAGTTCGGGCTCAACGTTTCAAAAAGTTTGGGGTGGCAACGTGGGGCTTTCGAGCACGATCGGCAGCTCGAACCTGCGCTGGACGCTGACCGCGATCGATCAGCGGACGGAACGATTCGGCACCTTCGCCGCGAACCAATCGGTCGGGGGCTCTTTGGCATTGGCCTACGAGGTAGGCTACTCGACGAAACCACTCGGCGTGGCGCCGACGACCGGCACCTCGCTCTCGGTCACGTACCAGCAGTTCTTCAAAAGTCTCGGCAGCACCGACAATTACTACCGCCTCATCGCCGAGGCAAAACAGTTCCTGCCGTCGCCGTTGTCGGAAGACCATTCATTCTTCTTCTCCGCGCGTAGCGGATTCACCTACGGCACCACGCTGTTTAATTCTTATTTCCAGGGTGGGGGCGAAATTCTCTTCTCGCAATCAAGGGTCTTTTTTCAAAACCGCGGCTTCCCCTACGGTACCTTCTTGGCGCGCCAGCTCGTCAACGGGACGGCGGAGTATCGTTTCCCGATTTGGCGAGTGGATCGGGGCTGGAACCTGCAGCCGGCCTTCCTTAAAAACATACATGGCCGTCTCGTCGCCGACATGACGACGGTGCGACCGCTATTTACAAGATTCTACGGGAGTTTCGGCATCGAGTTTCTCAGCGACTTTACGATCTCGTACTACCTGCCCGCGCAGGTACGCGTCGGCGCGTACCACGGTGTCGGCCCCTACGGAGAGCCAATCCGGGTCGTCCTGGGAGTGGAAGCCTCGCTGTAAACCTTTGGGAGTTAGTTTGTCTTAGTCGCGCTCTTGTCGGCGGCGGGCTTAACCTTCGCGAGGTCGAAGATGTTCCACGCCTTCAGGTACGACAGTGCCTGCGAGAGCTGGAAGTCCGTCTTGACCATCTCTTTGGGATCATCCAAACGAAGTTTTTTGCCGTCTTTCTCTTTGATTGGACGCTTGTCTTTGTCGGCAACCTCTTTGTCGCCTTTGCTGACTTTGTCTTCATCGTCCGTCGAGACTTCTTTTTTCTTCTCGTTGTCGCCGAAGAGATGGCCGTCGAGGTCAGCTTCTTTCAAAACCCTTCCTTTGCGTGCCTTCTCGATGAGCGATACGTCCAAACGTTCTACTTCGATGTCGGGAGTGATGCCCTTTGACTGAATCGAGCGACCGTTCGGCGTAAAGTAACGGGCCACCGTTAGCTTCAGTCCCGATTTATTTTCGAGATCGATCACGGTTTGGACCGAGCCTTTACCGAAGGTTTGTTTGCCGACGACGAGCCCGCGTTTGTGATCCTGCAGGGCGCCCGCGACGATTTCCGACGCGCTAG
>JAYUBV010000178.1:0-7169 GCA_043740655.1 Pseudomonadota bacterium
ATTCCGGGCGCAACCGCCAAGGCGACGGGCGGGGGCTTTGGCGATACAAAGCGTAAGTACTTCGAAGTCAGCTTCGAGCAGCCGGTGGACCACAAGAACTTAGCGTTGGGCACCTTTAAGCAGAAGCTGATCCTGGCCCACCGTGGGTACAAAGAGCCGATGGTGCTTCAGACTAGCGGTTACGCCATCTTCAACGTCGCTCCGGCGATGATCACCAGTAAGTTCGATACTAACCAGATTCAGGTCGAACATCGTTTTTTCGAAACGTCGACGCCGGCGAGCAAGGACTGGACAAAGCTGGACATCCAGCAATCGGCGGACGATTTCCATCGCATCACCGAGGCATTCCGTAAGCTCTACTTGGGGCGCTGGGTAAACACCGGGGCGAGTAAGGGCGGCATGACCTCCGTTTACCACCGCTACTTTTACCCTCAGGATCTCGAAGGCACGGTGGCCGACGTGGCACCTCTCTCGTTCAGCAACGAAGACGTCCGTTACGTCGACTTCATCGACAACGTGGGCGGCGACAAGTACGGCGAATGCCGCCTGAAGCTGCTTTCGCTACAGATTCATCTGTTAAACCACCGCGATAAATTTCAGGGGATGGCCAAGGGGTCGTATTCTCATCTCGGCAGCAAGGACCTAGCGTTTGAGCACGCGGTACAGGAGATGACCTTCTACTTCTGGCAGTACGGTAATCCCGAAAACGCTTCCTTGGGCTGCCGGGCCGTGCCGACGCCGGATGATTCCGACGATAAGGTGTTCAATTTCTTTAACAGCATCAACCCCATGCCGCGTAACTACGGTGACGAAGGCCTAAAGGCGTTCTTCCCGTACTATTTCCAGGCAGCGACGCAGCTAGGATCCCCCACGCTGGGACGGGCGGGAATGGACGGGTTGCTCAAGTACACCTACTCGGTCAACCAGTACGCGCCAAAGTCGGTGCACATCGAGTACTCCAATGCGGCGATGATCGACGTGGGCAACTGGGTACGTGAGAACGGTCAGCGGATGATGTTCGTGTACGGCGAGCTGGACCCCTGGTCGGCGGGCATGTTCCCCGAAAAGGTTTCCGATGATTGCCATTGGTACACGGTGCCGGCTGGCAACCACGGCTCCAACTTCAACAAGTTGCCGGCGCAGTGGAAGCAGGAAGCTACTGACGTGGTGGCGAAGTGGCTGAAGAAAGCCCCCATTTCGGAAAGCGCTTTGGATGAAGCGGTGCCGAAGCTCGAGGATCTCGATTTTGTAAGTCGCGGCGGACGCCTCTAATTACGACGCGGTTTTCTTACAGAAGCCGCGGACCCAATAGAGTGATCCAATGAGGGAGGGGGCGACTACGAGTGCTTGCAGGCCAAAGGCCAGCGAGTCGTTGGCGCGATCTCCCTTATACGTTAGGCCGTTCTCACCGATGAACGACGCGATTAGCGTCAAGATCCAGTTTGCCCAGGAGGGCAGGGCGACGAGCAGTGCCAATCGTTTCAGCTGCTTTTCCTGGTAACCCAGGAAATTAAAGCTCAAGGCGACCGCAATGATCCAGAGGCCGCCGATGAGGCCGTTGAGATGGGCAGCGAGGGCTAGGCGCGGGATCTTTAGGGTGACCGAACCGGTTAGGGCCGCCGCCGACCAGAGGCCGGTGAACATTCCGACCGCAAAGAGTAAAGCGCCGCAGAAGACGAGTCGTCGTTGAATGGGCATCCGCTAATTGTACCAGGAATTATTCGGGGACGATTGTGACGACGTGGATCTTGCCGGCTTGAGTTTCCCATTTCACGTCGAGCCCCAGCACGCGGAAGGCGAACGGTTTACCGTCCGAAGCGGAGTCGGTAACGGGCCAGGCCTTGCGCTGCGAAGCGGGACGCGGATCCCACTGCAGCATCTGCTCGATGAGCACCGACAAATTTTCTTCATCCCGTTCCAACGTGGTGAGCGTTTTGAGACTGTCTTCTGAAAAAGTCACCGGGTAGCGTGGAATCTTTCCGTCCGCCCACGCCGAGTCCGCCTCGGGCACGCTGTCGGTGTAGGCGACGTAGGGTTTGATATCGAGCACCGGGGTGCCGTCGAGGATATCGACGCCACTCACGTGAATCTCGATGCCGCCTTCCGCTTCGAAATCGATTTTTACCAATTTGAGTGCCGACATGCCGATCGGATTCGGACGGTGCGGAGATCGCGAAGCAAAGACGCCGGCCTCGTGCGGCGGATCGATGCGGGGCAGGGAGATGGTCGGCCGCCACGGCTTACCGTTAAGCTGATCGAAAACGAACAGCACCCACACGTGGCTGAACCTTTCGAGCCCGGCCAGCGCCCGAGGAAACTGCGGATCGGCGTTGAGCTTGATCACGCCACGCGCGTCCTTCACCATGCCCGACTGACGGGGCACGCCGAACTTTTCACGGAACGGGGTCCGCAGCTTGCCGATGGGAAACATGGCCCCGAGTCATAGCGCTTTAGGGCGGACTTGGCCAGGCATTGGGACCGTCGTTGCAAGGAGCCGGGGCAGCGCCCGGCGACGAAGCAATCTCGTCGAATGAGGACCGACTCGTTGGATCTCATGCCACGGGATTGCTTCGGGCCCCCCGGGGGGCCTCGCAACGACAGTTTAATCAGCCCGGTTCCATCGTTTTTTGGAATGCCGGGCGTGCCGACGTCCGTTCGACCCAAGCCGACAGACGCAGGGAGGGTGATAACGGAGTCGTCAGTTTGGCGAGCAGGAGCTGGCGACAAAAGGGAAAGACGTGAATGTCGGCGAGGGTAAAGGTGTTCCCCACCAGCCAGTCACTGCGTTCGAGCCGTTGCTCCAGCTTGGCAAGGCTTTCCGTCATCCGGGCTTCCACCCCCGCGCATTCGCTGTCGGTGAACCGGCTCGCCCCGTACTTAAGCCGATCCACGTCCGGCTTGAAGTGGTGATTGCACCAGTAGGTCATTAATCGCAGTTCGGCCCGCAAATTAGCCTCTTTTGGCATCAGCGGAATGGCGGGAAAGGCGTCTTCCAGATATTCAGTAATGACGGCCGACTCGTAGATAACCGTTTCCCCGTGAACCAGCACCGGAACCTTGGCTTCGGGATGTAACGCCTTTAGCTCCGGGGAGAAATTCTTAAGATCTTCCTCGTTTGTGGTAAAAGCTAACCCCTTCTCGTGCAGGGTAAACCGGACCCGCATGGCGAAAGGGCAACGACGGAACGAATAAAGAACGAGTTCGGCCATCGAAGGAGTGTATCCTATACCGTCCATGAGTGAATTTGCCCCCCTTTTTACCCTGCTCCGTGAGGAGACCCCGCCCGGCGTCTGGTCGCTCGGCGTGGAGCTTAACCGCAAAGCGCAGCTCGTCGTGGAGAAGCAGTCCCCCCAGGAGATCGTGCTGACGGTCACCACTCCGGCGAAGGCGTTAAGCGCTACGGTCAAGATCTGGCCCGCGGACGAGGACTGGCACTGCGACTGCGGCCGTTCCACGTACGCCTGCGAGCACGTGGTGGCCTCCGTCATTGCGCTTAGGCGCGCCGAGGAGACCGGCACGGCGCTGTCCCGCCCGGCGGAGTCGGCCACGGTCCGTTACGCGTTCACCTCCCCCGACGACACGTTACGCATGGACAGGGCCGTGGGGCCTAATATTTTTCAAGGTTCGCTCCATAGGCTTAAGAAAAGTGGTGGTCCGGCCCCCGTGCCGTCCCAGGCCGACGCTTCCATCGATGGGCTGGTATCTGATCTGAAAGCTGGCCCTTTGTCGGTCCGGGTCGTGTGGGAAACGTTGATTCATTTGCGGGGCCGGGCGCACGTTACGTTGGACGGCGTGGCCATTGGGGTGGGGCGCCCCGTAAAGGGGTACCGGATAGTGGTGAAGGACACCGCCGGCGGAGCGGTGGAAATCGCGGCCGAACCAGCTCCGGACGTGGCGCGGATTTTTAAGAACGGCGCCTGCTTGAGCAACGGCGAGCTTTGTCCGATTGAAGAGGTCGAGCTGCGTTCCGACGTGAAGATTCTTCTCGAGCGGTCGAAGCTGTTTCCCTCCGACCGCATTCCCGAGGTCATCTCGAGCTGGATGCCGGAACTAGAAAAACATTTCCCGGTTCTAAACCTATCGTCGCGGATTACCACCGGCGGCGAGGCCGAACTACCGCGCGTGATGGTACAGACTTCAGCCTCACGTGAAATTTTGGTCGTACTGCCGTTACTCGTTTACGGCGATCCTCCGTACGCCCGGGTGGACGGATCTTCGCTTACCTTGGTGGGAGATTCTGGCCGGCTTCCTCAGAGGAACCTCGAAGCGGAGACGCGGGCGGTGAATACGTTTCGCGCTAAGACCGGTTTGGGAGTGGGGCGTCGGTTTGAGTTTCGCGGGGACTCCGCGATTTCCATGTCCGAAAAATTTTCGGAATTAAACCTCACCAAGGTGGGCGATGGACTGAGACTCTTTTCCCCCGCGGCGTCGCTAAAAGCGCGCATTGTGGTGGGGCCGGAGTCCTTCCAGCTAGCGTTTGAAAATGGCACCGACGGCGCCCCCGCCGATGCGCGCGAAGTGCTGCGCGCGTGGAGGGAAGGGCGCGAGCGCGTGGCGTTGCTCAACGGTGGCTGGGCCACGGTGCCCCACGAGTGGTTAGCCAAGCACGGCCACTCCGTACTCGATCTGCTCGACTCTCGCGAACGGGGAGCCAAACTCGACGCCGTGGCGAAGGTAGAGCTGGCACGGCTGTGCGAGGCATTGGATTCGCCGTGCCCCGCCGACTTCACCTCTTTGCGAAAAACGCTCGAAGAGTTCACCCGAATTCCCAAAGCCTCGTTGCCGGGTGATCTCACCGCTACGTTGCGCGAGTACCAAAAGCTGGGCGTGGACTGGCTGGCCTTTTTGAAGGTGAACAAGCTCGGGGCCCTGCTCGCCGACGACATGGGACTCGGCAAAACGATTCAGACCCTGTGCATTTTGAAAAAGCCGTCGCTCATCGTGGCCCCCACCAGCGTGCTGGCCAACTGGAAGAAAGAGTTGAATCGGTTTCGCCCCAAGCTACGCGTGCACCTGCACCATGGCGCAGGCCGCAAGCTGGATAGTGCGGCCGACATTACTTTGACTAGCTACGCGCTGCTGCGGCTCGACGCCGATGAACTGTCGGACGTGGAGTGGGATACCGTCGTGCTGGATGAGGCGCAGAACATCAAGAACCCACAGAGCCAGTCGGCGCAGGCGGCCTACGGATTAGACGGTAAGTTCCGCGTGGCGTTGAGCGGTACGCCGGTGGAAAACCGCGTGGAAGATTTGTGGAGCCTTTTCCACTTCATCAATCCTGGATTGCTAGGTCCCTTGTCGTCGTTCAAAGATCGCTACGGTTCCGTCGAAGCAAGCGCAAATCTACGCACGAAGGTGAAACCATTTTTACTGCGTCGTCTGAAGAAGGAAGTGGTACCGGAGCTTCCGCCGCGCACGGAAATCGTTTTGGACGTGGAATTGGAAAAGCGCGAGAAGGATCTCTACGACGCCGTTCTCGCCGCCGCCCGCACCGATGTGCTCGAGGCGCTCGGCCGCGGGGAAGGGGTGATGGCGGCGCTGGAGTGTCTGTTGCGTTTGCGCCAAGCGGCCTGCCATTCGGGGTTACTCCCTGGACAAACCGCGAAGGACTCTTCGAAGCTGCAGCTATTGCGCGAGCGGCTGGAAGAGGTCGTTTCGGAAGGGCACAAGGCGCTGGTCTTCTCGCAGTGGACGAGCCTGCTGGATTTGCTGGGGCCCACGCTAAAGGCGGAGGGGCTGGACTACTACCGCATCGACGGCAGCACCCGGGCCGAGGACCGTATGAAGACGGTGGAGGCTTTCCAGAGGGAAGGCGGACCGCAGCTGCTGCTGATGACGCTCAAGGCGGGCGGCGTGGGGCTGAACCTGACCGCGGCGGATCACGTCTTCCTCATCGATCCGTGGTGGAACCCGGCGGCCGAAGATCAGGCCGCGGATCGCGCTCACCGCATCGGGCAGGACAAACCGGTCTTCATTCACCGGCTCGTCTCTAAGGGAACCGTAGAAGAGAAAATCCTGCTGCTGCAAAACGCTAAGCGAACGTTGGCGCAGAACGCCTTGTCGGGCACGGCCGCGGCGGGCATCACGCGCGAAGATCTGATGGCCCTGCTCATCGACTAATTTACGTCGTGAGTTTCGCCAGAACTTCGAGGGCTGCGACTTCGGTGCCGCGAATTACTTTAATGACGTAGTTGGTAACCCCACCGTCCGCGGAGGAGGTCGCGATGACGTCGTAAGTGGCGTCGATATCCGCCTCCGCTAGCTTGCCGATGAGGTCCGTCATCGCCATGTGCGTGTAGGCCGGACCGTGACAACGCTTTACGACAACCCAGTCGCGTTCGCCGGCCGCTTTCAAATCCCGCTCGGCCGCCGCGAGGGCGACGAGGTCGATGCCGTAGGAACTAGAAGAGGGTCCGGAGAGGCTGGACGGGTCCGACCGTTTCTTGAATACGAAGTGGTACAGCGCCACGCCGAGGATAAGGGGAAAGGCCGAACCAAGAAGAATTGCCCCAATTAGCTTAGCGTCGAGTTCATCCATAGTTTGAGTATGCACCGCTTGCCCACTTCGGTAACCATTTGATTTGTGAGGGGTAATCGTTTGGCTTGCGTGTATTGGGCGTTCGTCTAAACTAGCCGGCATATGAAAGTCCTGCTCGCGAATCCGCGCGGCTTCTGTGCCGGCGTCAACATGGCCATCGATACGCTCAACCGGGCGTTGGAAATTTTCGGCGCGCCGGTCTACGTTTTCCACGAAATTGTGCACAACCGCACGGTGGTCGATCGCTTTACCAAACGCGGAGTCGTCTTTGTGGATCACGTGGACGAGGTGCCCGAAGGGGCCACGTTGCTTTTCAGTGCGCACGGCATCGCCCCGGAGATTCGGCGGCAATCTAAAGTGCGGAAACTGCAGTCGATCGATGCGACCTGTCCGCTGGTGATTAAGGTACACCTCGAGGCATTGCGTTTCGCTAAACTTGGTTTTCGCATCTTGCTTATCGGCCACGCGGGCCACGACGAAGTGATCGGCACGGTTGGCGAAGCGCCGGATTCGATTACGCTCGTCGAGACGGTAGAGGAAGTCGAAAAATTATCTTTTCCGGAAGGCACCAAGCTCGCCTTTCTGACCCAGACCACGTTGAGTGTGGAAGACGCGGGGCAGATCATCCGGG
>JAYUBV010000179.1:0-2132 GCA_043740655.1 Pseudomonadota bacterium
TAGTGGGTGTGGTCGAGACCCACCAACGGAAAGAAACGATGGCGCTGTTGCAGGGGCTAGCGGTGCTTCCCCGACGTCAGCTCGGCTACCGCGGCAAAATGTTTGAAGAGTTGGACGTGGACGCCGTGCTGGAAAAACGGCCGGCCTTGGTGCTGATTGACGAGCTGGCCCACTCCAACATTCCGGGTAGCCGCCACCCTAAACGCTACCACGATATCAAAGAGATTCTCGAAGCGGGCATCGACGTGTTCACCACAATGAACGTGCAGCACTTAGAGAGCCGTATCGATCTTGTTAAACAGATTACCGGCGTGCCCGTGCACGAAACCGTTCCGGATTCGTTTTTCGAAATTGCGAACCAGGTGGAGTTAATCGATCTCTCCCCCACCGAGTTGCTGAAGCGCCTGCAAGAAGGAAAGGTTTATCTCGGTGAAATGGCGGAACGGGCCGTCGCGGGTTTTTTCCAAGAAGAGCACTTAATGGCGCTGCGGGAGTTGGCGCTGCGATTCACCGCAGAAATCGTAGAAGGAGAGCTGCACGACCAGATGCTAAAGAAGCACATCGCCGGCCCCTGGCAAACGCGCGAGCGAATCCTCGTCGCCATCAGCCACAGCCCCTATTCAAAACGTTTGATCCGCGCTACCCGTCGCATGGCCGTCAATTTGGAAGCCAATTGGGTTGCGCTTTACGTGGATACGGGTGAGGCGCTTTCCGAAGACGACAAAGCCATGCTGCGCAAGAACATGGACATGGCGCGGGAACTGGGGGCGGAGCTCGTCAGCATTCGGGACACCGACATTCCTCAGGCCATCCGCAAAGTAGCCGAAGAAAAAAATGTTTCGCAAATTTTAATGGGGCGGCCCGATCGGAGATTTTTTCAAGACGTGCTTAGCGGCGGGACCATTCTGGATAAGCTAGTCCGGGAGACGAGCGATATCGACATCCACGTGCTCCGACAAGTACGCAAGCCCCGGCTCAAGGCGCTGGGCTTTAGGCTTCGCCTGCCGGGCCCGCTCGAAGACCTTTCTGTCTACACCAACACGTGCTTTGCCATCGCGGCGACCGGAGTCGCAGGCTGGATGCTCGAACCCGTCATCAAATACCAGGCGGTTGGATTTCTGTTCCTACTCACCGTCATTGCCGTTGGATCGCTGGCGGCCCGGGGCCCGGCGATCTTCGCCGCCGTGCTTAGCGCGGTCGTTTGGAACTTTTTCTTCATTCCTCCCAAATTTACCTTTTTCATCGCCGAGGTCGCGGACTTCATGATGTGCGCGGCCTACCTCGCGGTCGCCATCGCCGCCAGCGTGTTGACGAGTAAGATTCGGAAACAGGCGGAGGAACTAAAGATCCGTTCGCGTCGAACAAGTTTGCTCTACGATTTTAGCCGTGAGCTCTCCAGCTCTCCGGATACCCGCTCTATCGTCGACGTGACGTGCCGATTCGTCGAGCGCACCCTGGGAGGCACTAGCATCGTCCTCATTCCCGATGAGCATGGAAAATTAGAGGAGGCCGGCCACTCGCCGCACGCGCAGAGAAACCCGAGCGACAAAGACTTCGCCGTGGCGACATGGGTTAAGGACAACGCAAAAAAGGCCGGTTTTGGTACGGAGACCCTTTCGGGTAGCGAAGTTCTGTGCCTGCCCATTCGTGGTAGTAACGAAGTGGTAGCGGTCCTTATGTTTTTCCCAAAGGACACCAAAAGCCTCTCTATCGACGAGGAAAGCACCCTCGAATCGGTGTGCGCTTCCTTTGCCATCTGCGTTGAACGCGAGAAGTTGAAAACCAAGAACGAAGCCCTGCGTATCGTGGAGGAGTCTGAAAAACTTTACCAAACCATCCTGGATTCGGTCTCCCACGAGATCCGGACTCCCATTACCGCCATCATGGGGGCCGCGTCCGCGCTGCAGGATGAAAAGACGATTAGCGAACCGAATCGAACTGTCCTCACGGAAGATATCTACGCCGGCGCCAAGCGCCTTAATCACGTGGTGGAAAACTTGCTCGATACCTCGCGCATGAGCACGGGGCGACTGGTACTCAATAAGGAGCTCGTAGAACTGTCCGAAACGATAGAAGGCATCGTGCAAGAATGGAAAACCGGCGATCAGATTGGCAATCCAGTTCACGTCGAT
>JAYUBV010000180.1:0-2131 GCA_043740655.1 Pseudomonadota bacterium
ACGCCGAGCGGCCCGTAGTCCCAGCAGCCGTTGAGGCCACCGTAGATCTCGCTGCTCTGAAAAATGAAACCTCGGCGGCGGCACAACGAGACAATTGCCGCCATTTTCTGTTCGCTAGCTTTGAGCGGTGGCTTGGCCATCTGTGGATTCCTTGGACAAAATTGGTTCGGAAAAGCCAATAAACTAGCCGCATTTAGCCAGGCCGTAAAGAAAAGCGGGATAAAGGTGCTTCGTCACAATCGCAAGGCGTCAATTAAGAGTGGGTAGATCAACAAAAGAAAGGTCGCCGGTAAAAAGGCGAGCAATAACACAAGGCTTGCCTTCATCGGATACTCCTCCACGAACCGCTGGAGTGCCTCTTCCTGCTCGACCCTCAGGCGGTCACGCAGCGAGCGGACCGCGGCGAGTAGCGGGCTGCCCTCCCGGTAAAGGGCAAGGATCAGGAAAAACCAGACACGCGATTCACCTTGAGAAAATTTCTTTCCCAGGGTCTCCAGGCGCGCCGACAAAGGGCCGCCGTCCCCCCGAAGCTCCGCCGCCAGCTCCGGAGCCACCGCCGAAAGTCCGGCCGCCGCAGCGGACCACCCGTAAGCCAGATCGTACCCAGCCGCCAGGTGCAGCTGCAGCGCCTCCACGAAGTGCAGAAAACCACCCTGCGCCCGTCTTTGCCGAGCCCCCTTTAGTGAAATTTCGCGAGTAACCATAACGCTCCAAACCCGACGAGCTCCGCCAGTAACGCCAACGAGGCTACGACGATAAAACCCGGTTCCGCCAAAAAATTCGCCACCGCTTTCTCCTGCACGTGGCAAAGGTAGACCAGCAACCCCCACGGAAGGAAAAAGGCGAATAGCCCTTGGGCAATGGCCACCGATTGCACCCGCCCTACCCGCGCCTCGACCCGCCGGTGGCGTTCCATCACGCCGATCGCGTGCTCCAAAAATGGCAGCAGCGGCAGGCCGCCGGCGTAACCGGCGAGCAGGGCGGCGACTACCTCCCCGACTTGGCGACTCGATCCGCGTTTGAGGAACGACGCCAGACAGGAATCGAGCGAAGCGCCACCGTCGAAACGGGCCAGCGTCTTATGCAGCTTGCGGGGAAACTCCAGCGGGACGCGTTCGGCGAGGAGAAACAAACTCGAAGACAGATTTAAGCCCGCCTCCAAAAAGCCTTTCAGTGCGTGCAGCGACACGAGGCAGGTGCGTTCCATTTCACGGCGGTGCCGAGTCCGCGCCACTTCCAGCGCCCCCCGCATCGCGAGCGGGAACGGGAGGACGGCCAAGAGGCTCCACGCCCCCCATCCGGCGGCGGCGGCCGCCCCGGTAGACGCCGCCACGATTCCCATCGCCGACAAGAAGGCGCGGTTCTCTTCCCTCGGCACGCGCCACTGATTGCGCCGGCGAATCCGCCACAGCTCCGCACGGGCCGACTCGCGGAACCAAGCCCACGCCAGTCCACCGATCGTTCCCGCCAGTCCGAAATTCAATAGAAGTTGCCCCGCAAAGACCATCTTCCGCGAAACCGGAGCAATTAAGGGGCCGAAGCGAGCCCGTTACTTTAAGACCGGAGTCGCCATTGCGTTGCGGCGTTAGCGTCGGCCCTTACCCTGCTAAAATCTTCCCCTCGACCCCTCGGGAGAACCCAATGAAATTGACGAACCAGTTTTTGCTTCTTGGCGTATTTGCGCTTCTGACCGGCTGTGGAAAAAGCAGCAGCTCCAGTTCGGATACGAAAGTGGTTCCGCGATTTGCGATTAACGGCGTCACGAACGCGCGCGACACTCGGTTTCTATCGGGAGGATCCTTTTGGGGAGCAATCGACCGGACTACGAAATTAGACGTGCGGCCGGCGGGCGACGTCAGCAACAACGGCCCGGCCAGCACCCTTTCGTCGTTGCAGTTCTACTTCACCCGCATTCGGCTTTGCGCGGATTTAACCGTGAGCGGTTCCGGTTACAGCGACGCCAAGAATTGCATGACGGTCTATACCGCGGGCGGCGGAGACAATGCGTACGACACCTTTAAGATTGCCAACGCCGACACGGATACCAGCGAGAGCTGGGTAGACCTCATGAGCCTGACTTCAATCAACAATTTTTCTACCCGCGCCGGCGTAGCGACCGCGGGAACTTATA
>JAYUBV010000181.1:0-7149 GCA_043740655.1 Pseudomonadota bacterium
CGAACCGGCTTGCTTTAATCCCTGAATGATACGTCCGGGCATTGCTCCGACGTAGGTCCGACGATGACCGCGGATGTCCGCTTCATCACGGATGCCGCCGAGCGAGATGCGTACGAATTTGCGACCCATCGCCCGGGCGATGGACTTACCCAGCGACGTCTTACCGACGCCAGGAGGTCCGACGAAGCACAGAATCGGGCCCTTCATCTTCGCCTTCAGCTTACGCACAGCGAGGAACTCGAGGATGCGTTCTTTGATCTTCTTTAGATCGAAGTGATCCTCGTCCAAAATCTTTTTGGCTTCGATGAGATCGAGACGATCGTCAGTAGCCTTCGACCATGGAATGTCTATCAACCAATCTAGATAGGTGCGGACGATCGTAGCCTCGCTGGCATCCTGGTGCATGCGCTCCAGCCGGCCAACTTGCTTCATCGCCTCTTCGTAAATCTCCGCCGGCATCTTGCAAGCTTCGACTTTGTTACGCAGCTCCTGGATCTCTTCCGTTTTGGATTCGGTGTCGCCCAGTTCGTTCTTGATCGCGCGAATCTGTTCGCGGAGGAAATACTCGCGCTGGCTCTTGGTCATCTCGTCGCGGGCTTGCGAGCGGATGCGCGCTTGCATGGCGAGAATTTCCAATTCCTTCACGAGAATTTCGTTCACCTTCTTCAGACGATCGAAAGGATCAAACTGTTCAAGAATGCTTTGAGCATCTTCCACTTTCAGTCCGAGGTTCGACGCAATCAGGTCGGCGAGACGTCCGCCGTCGTTGATATCATCGACAACCATCAGAATGTCGGGGGAGAGCATGCGGCCCATCGAGATAACCTTTTCCAGGTTCTCCCTTACGGTACGCATCAATGCTTCGACTTCCACTTGTTCGCGCAGCGCCGGCTTCTCCTTGATCTGCTTCACTTTCGCGATGAAGAAAGGTTTTTCCTGCTGGAAGTCCAGCACGGTACCCTTCATCAACCCCTGTACCAGGATTTTGACCCGGCCATCGGGGAGTTTTCGCATCCGCATGATCATCGAGATGGTGCCAATCGGAAAAATACTTTCCGGGGTCGGATTCTCGTCGGTGATTTCTTTCTGCGCCGCCAGGAAGATCAAACGATCTTTTGCCAGTGCTTCATTCACCGCACGAATCGACGGTTCTCGTCCGACGAACAACGGGATGATCATGTACGGATAAACGACTACATCGCGAATCGGAAGTAGTGGCAGTTCATCCGGGATGACCAGTTCGTCATTCTCTTGGAACTCGTTGCCCATTGCGTGCCCCTTTGGTGGTAAGTCTCTCACTTGATGTATCGGAAGGCGGGGGGGGGTTCTTTAGGACTCCGTTAGGAGGGAACTTCAAAAATCTTCCGTACTTATACAAAGCGTCATAAAAGTACGGCCTTCCTTTGTCAGATAGTTTCTACCTGACCCAGGAAGGCCGCGCCTAAGGACTGAAATTTTTCTATGACAAAGGAAGGCCGTGCCTAGTCGTTAGCCGACGTGGCGCGGAGGGGAGCGGACGTTAATGTGCGTTCGACCTGCTCTTCGATCTCTTTGCAGCCAACGCACATGTCGGCCATCGGGCGGGCATCGAGGCGCTTGGCCTCGATGGGCTCTTCACAAGCTTCGCATACTCCGAACTCCCCACGATCGATCTTAGACAGCGCAGTCTCGATCTTCTTCAGCAGGAGGGTCTCCCGATCGCGCAAGCGGATATTAATGCTCTGGGTGAGACCGCTGCTCGCCAGGTCCGCTTCATCGGCTAGGTCGTCCTGGCTCAGCTGAAGCTCTTCGCGGCGGATACGGGCCGGGCCGCTCAAGATACGGGATTTTTCTTCGCGCAAACGGTCAGCGAAACGAATAAGGTCCTTCTTTTTCATCGCACGTCTCCTATGATGTGGACGCAGAGTGTCGGGATTTTATTTTTGATTGGTGGGCCCAGAATGTGGGCCTCTAGCTTTGCGAACGCGAGCTGTAACTAGAATGGTAACAAAGTCCGTTCGCCGCAGCAATAGAAGGGTGCAGCGAGGTGTTCAGTTCTGTTCGACGATATGTCCGCCGGACTCTAACCGGTAGATCGGCATGCGGCGCTGGGCGACGCGGGAAGCGTCGAACGCCACCGAGCCCAAGGGCCCCTGGAAATCTCGTAGGCCGCTCAGCTGGTTCACAATGTCGTTACGCCCGGAACCTCCGCCCTTCAGGGCACTCACGAGCAGCGACATCGCTTCGTAAGACTGCGTGGCGAGCAGGTCGGGGGTGTTGCCGACTTGCTCGCTGAAGAAACGGATGAAATCCTTCTGCACCGGATTCTTTGAGTTAGTGCTGAGGCTACCCGGAAAAAGCGCGCCTTCCACCGATCGTCCACCGCGGCGGTAGAGCTGATCGTTGTTCCACTCCGCCGTACCCAGCAGCGGCAGCTGGAATACATCGAGGTAGTTCAGGCTGGTGGCGATCATCGCGGCCTGCTTGGGGCCGTCGGGAACGAACAACGCATCGAAGTCCACCAGCGGTGGCAACTTCGCCTTGGGCTCTTTGCCCGTCTTGGTTTTCACTTCTTTAATATAGTCCTGCAGCTTCGCCCACTCCGCGCGGCGCAGACGGGGATTCGCTAACCCGACCAGCTCCTTAATCGGGGCCTGAAAATCTTTATCCGCCGGATCGTACTTGCGGTAGCCAACCACTTTACCGCCCGATGCTTCGACCAAGTCCCAGAACTGTTGAACCATGTCTTTGCCGTACGAGTTGTTGGGGGCCAGGATCGCGAAACGTTTGTAGCCTTTAGTTTGCACGCAGTAGCGCACTAGATTTTCGAGTTGCACCTTAGGCGTAAGCGCATTCTGAAAAAGGTAAGTCCCTTTTTCAGAAATGCCTTCTTTGCCGGCCAGCGAAAGATTCAAAACGCCCAGCCGCTGGGATGTCTCACCCACCGCGACGGATTCCTTCCAGCTCAATGGACCCAAGATCGCGATGACCTTGTGGTCACGCACTAGTTTCTCCACCGCCTGCTGCGCGGTGATCGGATTGCCGCCCGAGTCTTCCACGAAGAGACGCACGCCGCCGCCGTCCTTACCGAACGAATTGCTGGCCAGCATGATGCCGTCCAGCGCGCGTTTGCCGTAGGCCGAAAATTTTCCAGTGAGGGGAAGAATCACGCCGATGTGGCTTCGTTCCCCGAACGAACCCGCCCCGCTGATCTGGGGGGCCGCTTCCAGCCCTTGCTGCGCTACGCTCGGAGACGAGCCCCCACCCGTGGGGATGGGCAACGTCACCGGATTCGGCATTTCGCCCGGGCTAGGAGCGGCGCGGAACGAGGCAATGCGCGTCGTAATCCGCGATTTCACGTGCGGTTCAGAAATCTCGTTCTGCAATGCCTCGAGCTCGCCCTGATCGCCCATCTTGCCGACGGTGTCGTCCGCGCGATCGAGGATTGCGGTCCGTTTCGCTTCGTCGTGCGGCAGCAGTAGCTGCTGAGCCATCGCCCGTAGCGCATCGCCGTTACGGCCGAGCGCCAAACTCGTCTGCGCGGAAAGGGCGTAGACCACTTCCGATCGGCGCGGCCCCTGTGCGCGGATCTCTTCTGGTTTCAACCGGGCGAGAATTTGCCGAGCCCTTTCGTAGTGGCCCTGCTGGAATTCGCACGCGGCGAAGTTGTAGTGCGCATCAAAATTGAGATCGCTCTTGGGATACTTGGTCAGAAAGGTATCGAACTCTTTCGACGCCTGAGGATATTCCTCTTGGTAGTAATGAACCGCGCCCAAACGGTACGTAGCTAGCATCGCGGCCTTGCCCTTGGGGTAACGTGCGCGCAGCCCGGTGTATAAGCGCTTGGCCTCGTCGTAGTTGCGGGCGCCCATCGCCTTTTCCGCCGATTGGTACATCGGGCGGGCTTCCGGCTCTACTTTTTGCGCACGAAAATCACCGGGCTCGATGCCGCCACCTCTGAATTGCGGCGAAGCGCAGCTTGCAAGCCAAAGGGTAGCAATGAGGATGAAGGTGAGATTAGGTACGAAAGATTTCGCGAAACTTTTTAACAAAGCTAGAAACTCCAGGTTGAGAGTCGATGCTACCCTCTCTCTCGAACTCCTCCAAGAGCTCCCTTTGCCGTCGCGTCAACTTCTGCGGCACTTCGACGTGAACCCGGACGACCTGATCGCCAAAGCCCGTTCCGTTCAGCCGGCGGATGCCCTTTCCTTTAAGACGGAACAGCTCGCCGGTTTGGGTGCCGGCGGGAACCTTCAGCTGAGTCGTGCCGCCTAGCGTAGGAACTTCCATGTCCGAACCAAGGGCCGCCTGCGTCAGGCTTATTGGCATTTCTAATACGATGTGTTCATTCTCACGGCGGAAAAGTGGGTGATCCTGAATGACCACTTCCACGTAGAGGTCGCCCGACGTTCCGCCCGGGGACGCGTTCTCGCCTTCGCCCTTTAAACGCAGGCGTTGGCCCGAGTCGATGCCCGCGGGTATCTTTACCAGGACTTCGGTCTTCTTCTTGGTGCGACCCTGTCCGCGGCAATCTCCGCACTTCTCTTCGATAACCTCGCCGCGGCCCGAACAGCCGGTGCAGGTGCGGGTCAGAACGAAGAAGCCCTGATTGAAGCGAACTTGTCCGGTGCCCTTGCATTGTTTGCAGGCCTTGGGCCGTGTGCCGGCCTTGGCGCCGGACCCGCTGCACTTTTCGCAGGCGGCTTCTTTTTCAAAATGAATTTTCTTTTCGACGCCGAATGCGGCTTCTTCGAACGCGATCTGGAGCTGGTAGCGGAGATCCACGCCGCCCCGCTGTCCGCGTTGTCCGCCCCCCTGTCCACCGAAGATGTCATTGAACAAGTTATCGAAGATGTCGGTGAAACTACCGAAGCCCTGATCGAAACCGCCACCGGCGCCGCCGCCCATTCCGCCGAGTCCGGCGTGTCCAAACTGATCGTAGGCGCCGCGCTTACGCGGATCACTTAAAACTTGGTAGGCTTCGTTGATCTCTTTAAATTTATCCTCGGCGGATTTGTCGCCGGGATTACGATCGGGATGATACTGAACGGCCAACTTGCGATAGGCCTTCTTTAGCCCATCCTCATCGACGCTTTTCTCTACCGAGAGGATTTCGTAATAGTCTCTTTTGCTCATGGAGGATGTCTTACGATTTAGCTTTGCCGACCACGACCTGGGCCGGCTTGAGGAGACGTCCGCTTAGCACGCATCCCTTCTGCGCCACTTGCACCACTTTGCCCACTTCATCGGAGCTCTCCGTTTCGAATTCGGAGATGGCCTCGTGGCGCTGAGGGTCGAATGCTTCGTTCTTACTACCCACAAATTCTACCCCATTTCGGGTCAACGTTTGGGTTAGCTCTTTGCGGGTCATTTCGATGCCTGTCACGAAGGAGCTGGCGTCGCTGCCCAAGGTAGAAGCCGATTGCATCGCACGATCGAATAGGTCGACGACCGTAAGGAGGTCGCGCACGAGCTTTTCGTTGGCGTACTTGATGGAGCTTTCCTGCTCGCGGAGGATCCGTTTGCGGAAGTTTTCGAATTCGGCGCGCTGGTACAGAAGCTCGTTCATCAATTCGGTTTCGCGGTTGGGCTTTAATTCGCTTACGTTGTCCGCCCCGTTAGCGGGGGTTTCGTTGGCCGTATCCGCCACCTCGGGGGTTTCCCCCGGCTTGTTCTCTTCAGTGCTCATAAATGACGCTCCAGACCACTAACTTAGGGGTTCTTCGGTGGAAATCAACCCACCTTCTTGACCGGTCGGGGGATTTTCCCAGTAACGCCGGTACCTTCCCCGTACGTCGGGTTCCCCCTTTTTCACGCTTCTCGCTATCTGATCGAGTAGCCCATGGAGGGTTTTCACCTCGGGAAGGTACGGAGGCAAGGCCGAAAGGATGGTTTCTAGCCTTGGCTTCATCTTGAAAGGGTCACCCGGCAGGACGAAACCCACCTGCTCGGCGAGTGCCAAAAAGTGGGAAATCAGCTTCTGTTTCTGGCTCCGCGAACTGGGGACCGGCTTCTCGGACTCCACCAACCGGGTCCGATTCCACTCGTAGAGAAAGACCATTACGGCCTGCGAAAGGTTTAGGGACCGGTATTGCGGCACCGAGGGGATGGTCACGATCTGATCGCACTCCGCTACTTCCTCATTCGAAAGGCCATCGGCTTCGCAGCCAAAGACGAAGTAGATCTCATCCAGCTCGTCGCTCTGTACCTTGTCCCAGAGCTGCGGCATCAATTCATCGACCCGCTGCGGGTGCGGACGGTTTGCTGACGCAATGCGTGCGGTGGCGGCGATGCGTAAGATCTTTTTTTCCGTCATGGGGGCAAACAGATCGGGCAACGTTGGGTGGAACGTGGCGTTATGAAGCACCTCGCTCGCGTGCACCGCCATCTTACGACACTCCGCATCCAGCACGTCGGCAGTGCGGCCGATGATCCGAAGCCTAGTGGCGATTCCGAAGTTCTCCATGGCCCTGGCAATGGAACCGATATTCCCGCCGTACTCGGGACGGACGAGTACCACGGACACCGAAACCGTTTTCTGTGCACAGGGGCTGTGGAAAACTTCGTAGCTATTTTTTAGGTCGCCTTTTTCTGACATGGGCGGCCAGACCTTACCAAAAAACTGAATGATGTTGAATTTTTATCCAAAAAAAGGCGGAGGTGCGCCTGCGAAAGGAGGGGCACCCAATCAATGGAGGTGGACAGCTTTTCCACAGGTTGTGGACAACTCTTGGGAGAGAAACTGCGCCTACGAAGCCTAATTAAATATTCAACGCACTACACAATAGCTAACTGTTGGATTGGTCAGTGATATTTTCGAGCCCGATAGCTGTCAATGCTCATTTTTTGTTTTTGATTATTTCCACTAAGACTCAAGCGGAGCAAGCGTTTCAGGTTTTTTTGCTTCCTCGAAAAACAGCAATTGTTTCTCAATTGGGTCCAACGCTTTGCTTCTAACCCGGGCGACGCTCTCCGAATGGCTCTCCAGGAGCCTCAGCACATCACCCGCTCTAGCCAAGACTGTTGGGGGTAGCCCGGCTAACCGCGCCACGTCGACCCCGTAGCTACGGCTGCATGCGCCAACCCCTAAACGATGCAAAAAAACCACGTCCCCGTCACGGCGATCGACCAAAACATTGCGGTTTACCAGCCCCGGGAACCCCTTTTCTA
>JAYUBV010000182.1:0-2115 GCA_043740655.1 Pseudomonadota bacterium
CACCATACGTTGCCGCGTGTTCCAGAAAGGGACAGTTCCTTGTTCTCGTAACGGGCTTTATCGAGCAGCTGCAGAAGCTTCTGGGCGTCTTCGCGGCCGAACACCAAGCTAGCCTCCACCGGCTTTTCCGAAATGGAGTTGTCCTTACGACGGTATTTGGCTTTGGCCCGCACCAAAAGCGGACACGCCTGCCCGTCGCACTCGACTTCCTGCTTCTGCTTTTCCAGGGTGATGGTTTTTTGACTCGATGTCTTAAATGCCTCGTGTAGTTCGCTTAGGTCGTCTCTATCTAGAGACAGTGTCCCTTCGGTCGACATCCACACCGGCTTCTCGGCGCAGGCGGAGAAAAAGAAGAACGGGAAAATTGCCGCTAACGCACGGAGAGAAGGAACGAGTTTCATTTAGACAGTGTAGGGAGCTTATGCCGCGACGGCATTAGGCATGGCGTCGATGAAGTTGCCACGAAGCTCGGACAGCAGTAGTTCGCGCTGAGCGCGCGTGAGGTTGCGGATCTGTAGACCAAGCAGGTAACGACCACCGCCTAGGGCGCGGCCCCAGCGGACCACGCACACCAGCGGCAGCAGGCCGTGCTGCTGTAAGCGCGCGCGGAGCTGGCCATTGTCTACGTCGACGTTTAGATTTACCGATACGCCAACGCCTAAAAAGCGATCAAATTTAACCGCGAGGCCGCTCTCGGAGAAGTTGTGGAGGAAACCGTTGCCCTGGTTGCCGCTAACTTCCACGGAATATCCGGCTGGCAGATTCCAACGCATTTCCTTTCGCACCACTTTCATGAAGTCGCGGTGAGCGGCGATCGCTTGGTTACGGACGTCGGGCTGATCCTGAACCGGGTCGCATTCGTAAGCTTCCATCAGCTCGCTGCTGTGTTTCACCGAAACGTAGCGGCGTTTAAGCGTAAGCTCCGTCGAGTCCATCTTTACGAGCATGTCGCGCGTGGTAGCGCCCAACAGGATGCAGTACGGGTCACAGCTGTTTTCCAAAAGCTTGGCGTGGCTAACCGCGCCGCCGATTAACGTTAAGTCCATGCGGTCGCGCGCGGCGAGATCGCCGATGTAGGCGGCGCCGGTGTTGATGCCGATACGTAATGGGAAAACTGGCTCATTGGACTTACGGTTGTCCACGCTCTGGCGAAGGCTTTCTTTCTGAATGGCAATGGCGCAGCTCAAAGCCTGGTCCGCGTGTTGGGCGAGCGGTTTGGTGCCGTCACAGGGGTAGCCGAAAAATGCCAGCATTCCCTCGCCGGTCAAGTTAGCGACGATACCGCCGTAACCGTGAACCGCGCCGGTCAGCCAACGCATCGTCGTGCGAAGTGCGCCGAAGGTGCGGTCCGGAGTCAAAAGTTCGGCGGCCGCGGCAAATCCCGCGATGTCGATGAACATCATCGAGACGACATTACCCGAAGGCTCCGGATGAAAACGGGCCTGCCCGCTAACGACCGCACCGACGCGGCCGGGGGGTAAGATGCCGTTCAAGGCTTCCCGCAACATTGACCGGCGCTCTAGACTGTTGATGCGGCGCCAGAGGAAAAGCGGAAAACCCACGATCAAGAAAGCGAACGTGCTCCATACCCACGGCACTTCGATACCTTTGTGGGAGAAGGCCCAGGTTCCCGCGGCCGCAATCCAAACCGCACCCAACCCGAGTGATGGGTAAAACGCCAACGGCGGAAGAAAGTACGCGAGCAGGCCAGCCAAGATCGCGCACACCACCACCATCGTAAACGCGTACGGCATCGTTTCGATCCAGCGATCGGCGAGCATGCCGTTGGCGATGGCCGCGAAGGCGTACCCACGCGGCATCGCGCCGACGGGGGTTTCGACGTACATGCTCCGGCCGGGAAACACCTTCGGCATCAGAATCACGATGGCGTCTTTGGGAAGGTCCAACGGTTCGCGATTCCGAATCCGCCGGGCCAACTCGCCGAGCGAACGGGTCCGGGCTTGGTAGACGTCGGGCTGGTTCCAGTCGATGAGCAGATTGAAATCGCCGCGCGAAAAAACACGTTTATCGTCGAGCACCATGTGCCCGTCAGTCAGGCCACGCTTCTTGGCGAAGAACAGCGGCGCCGAAGGCACCACCGTTTCGCGGTCGAGC
>JAYUBV010000183.1:0-2107 GCA_043740655.1 Pseudomonadota bacterium
GGGGCGCGGGGAGAAAGGGTACAAGCTCGTGCACGCGGCGGGTTCGGTCACCTGGGAGCTTTGCGAAAGCGGTCTCGACGCGAGTCTGAAAGAGGTCAGCCTCATTCAGACGCAAAAGCCGAAGAAGAACGTGGCCTCGGCTTACTCCTTTTTGTACCCGTACCTTGGGCTCAAGCGCAGTGAGAACACGTGGTGGATTTGTTACACGACCAAGCCGGAAACGTTACCGGACTATTCGTTCTTCGGCTCCTTCCGCTCTCGCGGGGACACTCTAGAGTTTTTGGCGAGCCTGCGGTCGGTCTTGAAGTATCTGGGGCACGAGGAGCGCGGCCGTCACACGTTTCCAGCTTACTCCTTTGGCCACGCATTTCGCCGTCTTCCCGAAACGATCGTCTTAGAGCTACGGGCCTTTCTGCGCGGAGAGTCCGAACAGTTTTTGGCGACGGTGTTCGACAAACTGCTGAACCACGCGGCGGCGAGGGCCCGGGCGGCGGAAGTGAAAGAAGATCTGCGGACGCTGCGCCGGTTTTACGAGGGTGAAGCGCAGCCGTTGTTTGCCGTACTTCGCAGCACCGGTTACGCCGTCTACCCCGTACCGCAAACGGAACGGGATCCGCTTTTTCTGAAGGCGCGGTTTAAGGTTGCGACAGCGCTTCCCGAGGCGGCACCCTTAACGCCGATCGAGCTGCCAACAGAGCCAGTCCCGCCGTCGCGGCCGGAACGACAAAAAAGGTAACCAACGGCCAGCGCCAGTCGACGAGCCAGCGGCTGTCGAAGATCAAATCCGAGAACAGGTAGCTTAAACCGAGCGAGGTCGCAACGCCCAGCCCCATCGCCGCGGCGCCGAGGAGGGCGAACTCAAATACCCACATCCCTTTCAGCTCAGAAAATTCTCCGCCGAGTACCTTGAGTAACGCCGTATCGCGCCGCCGCTGGCGGGCCTGGTGGCTGGCGATTGACGTGAGCACCACCGCCCCCACGGTGAGCGAGAGGGCGGCCATCGCGCGCAGGGCCCACGACATTTGTTCTAGGATGCCCAGAATGCGGGCGACCACTTCGGATACGTCTACCATCGACACATTGGGGAAGGCTTCCACCAGCTGTCCCTGAATGCGGGTTTTGTCTTCGGGCGGCAGTTTGCCCACCGCCGCCAAAAAAGTTTTTGGGGCATCGTCAATTACGCCCGCGGGAAACTGAATAAAAAAATTCGGCTGGAAGCTGGACCAACGCACGCGGCGGAAATTGGCGATGGTGGCGATGATCTCTACGCCCTGCACGTCCAGTTTGAGTTTGTCGCCGAGATTTAACTTCATGCGGCGGGCGTAGTCCCGCTCCACGCTGACCACCGGGCTACCCACCTGGTCCGAAATGTCCTTACCCGCTACGATCTCTTCGTTGTCGCTAAGCTTTTCGCGAACGGTAAGGTTCAAGCCGCGGTTACGAAAACGCCTTTCCACCTCTTCTTCACGTGTCTCCGTTCGGTCAGGAACGTCGCTTTTCTCGTAGGGGGTTTCGTTTACGGCGATAAGCCGCGCGCGAATGATCGGCGACACATTGGCCGCCGGAGCCGCCTGCGCCTTTAGCAGTGCGATCACGCCGTCTTTTTGCTCTTGCTGAATATCGAAGAGAAACAGGGAGGGGAGGTTGCCATTCGTATCCGGCGCCGCGAGCTGCGCTTTGAGCACGTGCTGGATCTGTCCGATCAAATTGACGAGGAGGATACCGAGGCTAAGCGCGAGCAGGCAGCTTAACGTCGCTACCTTCTGGCGCGCTAACTGACGGAGCGGCAGCCGCCAGTACCAGCGGCCCGTGCGAATTTTTTCGAGTGGTTTTAAAAGCAGGTAACCCGTGCCCAGCACCAACGCGGCCGCGGCCGCCAGTCCCAGTGTAAACAGCGTGCCGACCACCAGCGACTGGGACTGCCAGACGGCGAGCCCCCAATAGAAAACGAAGGTGGGAATCAGTCCGTAGGCCTCGCCAGAGGTCGGGGGCAGAGAGATCTGTCCTTCCGAGAGCAGCTGCACGGGTTTTAGTTTTCGTAGCCGCGTCAGTAACGGCAGACAAGTTAGCCAGCTTCCTAGCGATGACAGAATGAGGGCCAACCCCA
>JAYUBV010000184.1:0-7078 GCA_043740655.1 Pseudomonadota bacterium
TGGGGTTTATCTCGTTTCAAGGCGAGGCCGTGCCGGTCCTGGATCCGTGGGCGTTGGTGGGAAAAAACCGACCGACGACCAAGGTCGATGGCTTTTATATTTTGATGAAGCGTGGTGCGGACCGCATCGGAATTTCGGTTAGCCGGATCGATGCGTTGCAAACTATCGCGGCATACACCGAATTGGCCTGGGGCCAGTGCCCGCGTTTAAGCCCCTATTTTAGAGCGTGGGGCGCGGATGGCATCGTGATTCTCGATGCCCAAGCTTTGATTGCTGCTTATTTGTAAATCACCGAGATAGGACTTTGGCGGAAACGCCCGAGCCTTACATTGGAGTCATCATGTTGGCGAAACTGTTCAAACGCAAAAACCGCAACGCCGAAGAAGTCCCCGTTGGGCAGACCCCAAGCGCCCCGGCACTAGCGCTGGTTCCGCCGCCACCTCCCGCGCCCGAACGGGCGAGCCGCGTCGGGCTGATGGCCCGAATGAGCGTAGCCAACAAAATCGGTATGGTGCTCGCCATGCTGGTCGTCGCGATTGTGGGAATCGTCGGCACAACGTTGATCACGCTGGAGCGAAACAAAGCACTCGCTCTATTGGTGGACGTAGCCAATCAGCAGCAGGTACTAGCGCAACGGCACTTCGCGGAAGTGCTGATGGTGACGGACGGAAGCAAAGCCGACTACGTGGGCACCCGCAAGTTCTTCTTCGATACGCTCCACGCCCTAACCGTCGGCGGACTGGTCAACGACCTTGAAGGAAAAACCATTGGTCAGGTGCCGGAAGCCCCGACCAAACGCATTTCGGAGAACCTGAATGAGGTCCGCGACATCATGACCGAGATCGGCCTAAAGTCCGACGCGCTGATCAAAGAAGCCACGGTGCGTGACGCCGCCTACGCCGCGAAGCTCGACGAAATGTCGGCGCTGAACGGCAAACTCTACGCCTCGACGAACTCAGTGGTGCGTAGTGTCCAGGCCCACGCCGATGAAAAATTGAAGATGATGATTATGCAGGAGGTCATTTTCGCCGGCGTTATGCTCCTGGCGGCGTTGGTCTTTTCGCTGAAAATCATTCGCGGTATCGTGAACCCGCTCAAGACCGTGGTCGAAGTTTCGCTGAAAATTGCGCAGGGCAACCTCCTTCAGGAAAAGATCATCGTAACGTCGCAGGACGAGATCGGCCAGCTGTCGGCGGTGATCAACACCATGCTCGACGGCCTTAAAAAGATGGCCGTCCAAACGTGGGGTACAACGGAAAAACTATCGGCCGCGGCTAACGAGATCTTCTCGGCTACCCAGCAGCAGGCGGCGAGCACCAAGCAGCAGGCCGCGACGGTGCAAGAGACCACCGCGACGATGGAAGAGATTCGCCAGTCCGGTCACCAGATCTCCGAACGCGCTAAGGAAGTCGCTTCGGCTGCCGAAGGCACCGCGCAGACCAGCGCCCAGGGCGTGGAAGCGGTGGAAAACACCAGCAAGATGATGGAAGGCATCCGTCAGCAGTTCGAGACGGTGGCCGAGCACATCATCAACCTCAGCGAAAAAGCGCAGGCCGTTAGTGAAATCATCACCAACGTGAACGATATCGCCGAGCAATCCAACCTGTTAGCGCTAAACGCCGCCATTGAAGCGGCTGCGGCCGGAGAGCATGGACGTAGCTTCTCGATCGTCGCGCACGAAATCAAAAACCTGGCGGACCAAGCAAAACAATCCACCTTCCAGGTACGCGCCATCCTCGGTGAGATTCAAAAGGGCATCAATAGCTCGGTCATGCTGGCCGAAGAGGCGGTCAAACGCGTCGAAAACGGAAAGGCCACGGTGGATATCACCCACACCACCATCAACCAGATGGTGAAAACCACGCACGAAAGCATCTCGGCTTTCCAGCAGATTATGGGGGCGACCAACCAGCAACAAATCGGTCTCGAACAGATGACCCAGGCCATGAAAGACATCCTCCAAGCCAGCCAGCAAACTGCCAGCGGCACCGGTGGCCTCGAGCGCGCCGTCGCCAACTTGAACACCCTCGGCCAGGAGCTGCGTAAGGCAATGGAGGCCTACCGCGTGTGAGTGATCTCGAAGCAAAACTACGGGTGGCATTTAAGGAAGAACTCGCCAGTTGCGTGGCGCAGATGGAGGCCGCACTTAACCAGGCGCAAGAATGCCCTCCAGAGAAATTGCCCGAGGTCTTCACCCAGATCTTTCACTTTTCCCATCTTCTAAAGGGGGCCTCGCGCGCGGTCGGCGCCACGGTGATCGAATCGATTACCGGCCGCATGGAGACACTCTTTTACCGTCTGCAGTCCGGAGCGGTGATGGAGATCGACGGTCTCGACACGCTAGTGCGCGGCTGCATCGCCTACCTCAGCCATACCATGGACGATACGGCGCCCTCGCCCGAACAGGGCAAAACGCTCGTCCAGGGGCTCGACAAATTTCTCAATCAGGAAACTCCGTCGGAAGCCGTACCCGACGAACTGCGCCGAGAGATTGCGCAGACCTTCTTCATCGAATCCGAAGAGGCCCTCACCCTTTTTCGCCGTCTGTTCACCGAGAACGAAGCGGTGCTCAGCGGTAGCGCCAGCGTGGCGCAGGAAGACATTGAAGACGCTTTTCGAAAGGCCCACACGCTGAAGGGCGGCGCCCGCCTCATCGAGTACCACGGCCTGGAGAACCAGGCCCACGCGCTGGAGGAAACGCTTTCGCAGCTCAAGTCCGGAATGATCAAGCTCGAAGGCGAAGCCCTGGCGCGCATCACCTCCCTACTCGATGGTTTGGAAGCCGGCCTTATCACCGAGCAGGAAAAACTCGCCGGGATCGTGGCCGCCCACCCCGTGGCGCCGATTCCGGTTCTTGAGGTCTCAGCGGAGGTTCAGTTTCGGGACGAAGAACCCGATTCCGGCGACGCCCCGGCGGACATTACCGATGCCATGGCGGTGGCGGCCCTCGCCGAGATGAGCCGGTCCACGGACCACGCTGACCGGGCGGATGCGGATGTGGTCGACGGCGTGACGACCGTCCCTATTACTGACATGGCGCCCGAACCGTCGGTCGAAGCTAGCCCTGAGCGACGCTTCAACGAGGAACTGACTCCTCCGCCCGAAGTGACGCAGGGGTACGATGCGGACTCGCCGGCGCTCAAGATCATTTCCGAGTTCAAGGCGCCCGCGCCTCCCCCCCAGCGTAATGCGGAACAAATTCGAGTGGCGACACAGCCCTCGCGTAGCGAAGCGGTTAAGATTCAGCTGGAGCATTTAGATCCGCTGTACAAAGCAGTTGTCTCGCTGCAGCTCGAAGTACAGGCACAGCAGATGGTCAGCGAAAACTTAAAAGCGATGGCCACCTTCGTGACCGACATGAGGCACGATTGGGAAACCACGCGTAAAGCGGCTTCGTCCACCCTGCGCAAGCTCAGCAACGACGAGCGGACCGCTCGGATTCCTTACTACTTCGATCTCATCGGCAAGCAGACGCGCGACCTCCGCCTGAGGCTGGATGCTTCGATGCGCAAGCAACGCAAGGCGGCCTGGGACCTAAACATCCTGTCACAGAAGCTGAAGCGCGACGTACGGCGCATCTACACGGTCCCCGCCAGCGGTGTCTTCTTCGGCTTTCGTAAGATGGTGAACGAAATCGCGGCGCAGTTTAAAAAAGACGTGAACCTCGTCACGACGGGGCTGGAGTTGGAAGCGGACCGAACGGTCATCCAGGGACTCAAAGAGCCGGTAATGCACATCGTGCGTAACTGCGTATTCCACGGTATCGAACCCCCCGACGTACGCGAGCAGATCGGTAAACCGCGCCAGGGAACCGTCTCGCTCCGGCTGTACAAAGAGACGAGTTCGCTATGCGCCGAGGTAACCGACGACGGCACCGGCATCGCGTTCGAAAAGATTCGCCAAAAGGCCATTGCCACCGGCCGTTTTTCCGAGGCCGAAGCCGCCAAGAAGACCGAAGGCGAACTAATCTCGTTGATCTTCGCCCCCGGCTTTTCCACCGCCGTTGAGGTTAACTCCGTCGCCGGCCGCGGCGTTGGTCTGTCCGCCGTGCGTAAATCGCTGGAAGAGATCGGCGGCAAACTCGAAGTCACCTCAAAGCCCGGAAAGGGTTGCAAGTTCCTGCTTCGGATCCCGCTGCACGTCAGCACCCAGCCGCTCATCCTATTCCAGGTGCAGAAGCGAACCTTCGCCATACCCGTGTCCGGCGTACAACGCCTGCTGCGTATTCCCAATGATTCGATCAAAGTGATTGGCAACCGCCGAGTGGCCACCACCGATCAGGGACACCTCATCTTTAAGCCCATGCGCGAAGTGCTCGGGGGCACTCCCGAGGTGGCGGGCGTGGCACCCAATCAGTGGTCGGGGCTAATCGTCGAAAACGATCAGCAAAAAGTATTTGTGGCGGTGGACAGCTTCGTCGGCCACCGGGACGCGGTCATCAAGAAGCTGGGCCGCATTTCCGAACCGTGGGAACTGATCTGCGGCGGACTCTTGCTCGAGGACGGACGCGTCGCGCTGGTCATAGATCCTCGCAACTTAGCTAAGCAGATTATCGGCGGTAATATCGTAGCGGGTAAATCGCGCCTTACCGACAGCGCCGCTACGGACGATGAAGTGCACCCTAAACGGATTCTGGTCGTCGACGACTCCATCACCACGCGCACGCTCGAAAAGAGCATTTTGGAAACGTACGGGTACGACGTGGAGCTCGCCGTAGACGGCGAAGACGCCCTTAAACGTTTGAAGCAAGAGGACTACGACATCGTCGTTACCGATCTCGAGATGCCGAAGCTAAACGGCTTCGAACTCGTGCAGGCCATGAAGGCCGACGAGAAACTTAAAAAGATTCCGGTCATCATGGTGACGTCGGTCGAGAACCCGAAGGACCGTGAGCGTGGCATGACCAATGGCGCCGACGCCTACGTGGTTAAAGGGAAATTCGATCAGCAAGAACTGTTGCAGACCATTCGCCACTTTATTTGACGAGAAGGTAGAAGATGAGCCAGCCCATTCGAGTAGTACTGGTGGAAGATTCGCGCGTTATCAGCGAGCTTCTGACGGCGATTCTACAGAGCGATCCTCGCTTCGATCTCGTGGCTTCGTACGCGATGGCCGAAGAAGCCATCGCCCGTCTGGAATCGGACAAGCCCCACGTGATCTCGATGGACATCCGCCTGCCCGGCATCAACGGGCTCGAGGCCACCCAAGCCATTCTCCGGCAGTACCCCGTGCCAATCGTAATCTGTTCGGCCACCGCTAACGAAGACCGCTTTCTCTCCATGAACGCGCTGCGCGCCGGTGCGCTATCCGTCGTGGAAAAGCCAGTGGGCCCCGCTCAGCGCAATTTCAAAGAGCTAAGCGATAAATATCTGACCCAGCTGGCGATCATGAGCGGGGTGCGCGTTATCAGACAGCGCGCGCAGCAACGCCGCACTTCCCACACCGGTGAGGTCACCCTAGCCAACACCCCGCCCGCGCTGGCGCTGCCGAAAACGGGGAAGTGGAGCTGCTTGGGCATCGTCGCCTCAACCGGTGGCCCCTTCGCGTTAGCCGCCTTGTTAAAACAGCTGCCCGCCGATTTTCCATTGCCGATTCTGCTGGTGCAGCACATGGTCCCTTCCTTTATCGATGGATTCGTCTCGTGGTTGACTACGGTTAGCCCCATCCCCGCTAAGTTCGCCGAGCCCGGCGAAACGCCGACCGCCGGCCACATCTATTTACCGCCCGCCGAGCACCACCTGGTGCTAACGCGTAAAGGACTCAGCCTTACGCAGACGCCTCCGGTTTGCTACCAGCGACCTTCGGGAACGATTTTGTTTCAGTCTATGGCGGAAATACTCGGGGCCCAGGGGCTCGGCGTGCTACTGACGGGCATGGGTGAAGACGGTGCCCTAGGAATGGCGGCCATGCACGCGGTCGGCGCCCACACGATCGCCGAGGACGAAACCACCGCCGTGGTATACGGAATGCCTAAGGCGGCGGTTCAGCTAGGGGCGGTCAACGATTTGCTTCCTCTCCACGCGATCCCGGCGCGCCTCGTTCAACTGGTGATGCCGGCGCAAAAAAAATCGGCCGCGTTCCCCCAATAGGCCCCGCTACTTACCACCCTCGGCCTTAGGAAATCGGGCGCTCGATGGAAACAAAATTGCGATGCACGCCACCGCCACCACGAGAAATGGCACCCCCAGCAAAATATTTCCCTTTAGCACGCCCAACCCCAAACCCATTACCCCCGCACCGTCGAGCATCGCGTAGGCGAGTACAAGTTTAGTGGGCGCCAGAACCTGGGTTTCCTCGGGCACCTCCCTCACTTCGGAAAAAAATTTGAGCCCGACCCCTAATCCGACGCCGGCCAACGCCGTGGCGACGGTGAGCCCGACGAACCCGATCGCATCGTTGGCGATAGCTGGATCCCAGATCTGCAGCTGACCGAACGAAACGCCCGGGTTATTGATCCGCCAGTAGATCAGCGACACCACGAGCAGAATCAGGTGGGTATTTAAAAAGGCGAACCAGATGAAGAGCGCCAAGGTGCTTTGGTTCTGTTTATTGAGCCTCAAGCCAGCCCTCCACTACAGCAGTCGATTGGGGAAGTTCTTTTTAATGAGCTTAGTCGCCTGTTCCTTCAGTCGATCCGACTTGGACTGCGTCCGGACGTCGTTCGCCATCTGGTATACGTTTTCCATGGTCGACTCTTCCACCGTTGAAAAAAGACGTGCCTTAATCTCTTCTCCTAACCGATCCTCGCTTAGCAGAATGTCCTTCAAAGAAGCACTCCACTCACTGCTGTCCCGCAATGGACCGTTGTCCTTCACCAACCGCGCCCAGCGCGATGGAAGATCGTGGCCGCAGGTCTTGGCCAACGCGCGTATTTCGCCCGCCGCCTTGGGATTTTCCCAGGCGCCGAACGCCCCCTGCACGACCAGTTTGTAGAGATGGCCGCGCGGAGCGTGGATCTTCAACGTCTCCTGCAGCACCGCCCCCGCTTCGTCCTGACCACTCTGCGCGACGGCCACCGCCGCCTTGGTCAAGTTATCCAAGCTTAAGTCCCGGCGTCCCAACACCGCGGCCAGCGTCG
>JAYUBV010000185.1:0-7078 GCA_043740655.1 Pseudomonadota bacterium
CCACGAGCTGTACGAGGTGGCTCCGCGCCCCATCGCCACGACCGAGTCGTTGTTTCTCTCGTGGGAAGAGCTGAAGGCGGGCGGTGATCGGTCGAAGGATCGTTACTGGACCGACTTTGCGAACGACGAGGCGGGCACGCCCGAGCTGATGAGTCGGCCCGTGCAATTTAATTTGGAAAAAGGGCCGCAGCGCAAAGGCAGCCCGCACTTGGCGCTTGAGGGCGTGGCGTCTGCGATGAGCCAGTGGATCGATCGCGGTTACCATATTCATCTGGTGTGCCACACGAACACCCACGCCTCTCGCATGCGCGACCTCTTCGACCCGTATGGAATAAAACTGGACCTTGTCGGCGAGGGTAAGTCGGCGCTCGATGGAATTTTTCAGTCCGATTTTCAGCGCGTAGCGATCTGGAATGGGTTCCTCTCCGAGAGCCTGGAGTTCCCCGATTTAAAGATTGTTTTACTTAGCGAAGAGGCGGTCTTTGGGGCGAAGAAACGCACGTCGGCCACCAAGGCTTCGGCCAACTGGTCGCCTAAAGATCGCGATCGCCTGTTGCAGTCGTTCCGCGATTTAAAGACGGGGGACTTCGTCGTGCACAAGGAGCACGGCATCGGCAAGTACGTGGGCTTAAAGACCATGGACTTCTCCGGCCTGGCCGGCGAATACGCCCTGCTGGAGTACCGCGACGGCGACAAACTCTACGTTCCCGTCTACCGGCTGAACGTGCTTCAGAAGTACGTCAGCGGCGAAAACGCCACCGCGGCGGTGGATAAGTTAGGCGGCGACCGCTGGTTGAAGGCTAAGTCGAAGGCTAAGCGGGCAGTTGCGGAATTGGCCGCTGAATTCCTGCGCATGCAGGCCAAGCGCAAGACGATGCCGGCCTTCGCCTGCTCTCCGCCCGGCAATGCCTATGTGGAATTCGAGATGGAGTTCCCGTGGGACGAGACCCCCGACCAGATGAAGGCGATCGAGGACGTGAACCGCGACATGGGCCAGCCGCACCCCATGGATCGATTGGTTTGCGGCGACGTAGGTTACGGTAAAACCGAAGTCGCCATGCGCGCGGCGTACCGTGCGGTGCTGGACGGCAAACAGGCCGCGGTGCTGGTACCCACCACCGTGCTGGCGTTTCAACATCACGAGAGTTTCAAGGCTCGCTTCAGGAACACTGGCGCGCGCGTCGAGATGATATCTCGCCTCCGGACCGCCCAGGAAAACAAGCAGACTTTGGAAGACGTGGCCGAAGGAAAAGTGGACGTGCTGATCGGCACGCACCGTTTGCTTTCTAGCGACGTAAAGTTTAAGCACCTCGCCCTACTCGTCATCGACGAGGAGCATCGCTTCGGCGTCGTGCACAAAGAACGTCTGAAAAAGATGAGCGAGACGGTGCACGTGCTGTCGATGACCGCCACGCCGATTCCCCGCACGCTGAACATGGCGATGTCGGGCATCAAAGAGATCAGCATCATCACCACCCCGCCGCCGGATCGTTTGGCCGTGCGCACGTTCGTGTGCCGCAGCTCGGACGAAGTGATCGCCGAAGCCATCACTAATGAACTGATGCGCGAGGGGCAGATCTATTTCGTGCATAACCGGGTGGAGTCTATCTTTAAACGGGCGGACGAAATCCGCGCCCTGGTGCCCAAACTCTCCATCGACGTGGCCCACGGGCAGATGGACGGCGACAGCTTAGAAAAGAAGATGCTCGAGTTCTACAAGGGTGATGCGCAGATGCTGCTGTCGACCACGATCATCGAGTCGGGCTTAGACATCCCGCGCGCCAACACGATCATCATCGACGATGCCCAAAATTTTGGCTTAGCCCAGCTGTACCAGCTGCGTGGTCGCGTAGGCCGTTCGTCCAAGCGCGCTTATTGCTACCTGCTCATTCCCGGCGAGAATCTCATCGGCGACGAGGGCAAGCAACGGCTGCAAGTCATCCAACGTTACAGCGAGCTGGGCAGCGGCTTCCACGTGGCAAGCCACGATATGGAAATCCGCGGCGCGGGGGATCTGCTCGGTAAGGATCAGTCCGGCCACATCGCGGCGGTCGGCGTGGATCTATACTTCGACCTCCTTGAAGAAAGCATCGCCGAGCTGCAGGGTAACCCGCACGAAGAGGAGATCGAGCCCGACATCTCGATGAAGATCTCCGCGCGTTTTCCGGATGAGTACCTGCCGGATATTTCTGAGCGTGTGCTGCTTTACCGCAAACTGTCTTCGGTCACGCAGGAGGAAGAGATTTCCGAAATCGAGACGGAGATTCGCGATCGCTTCGGCACGCCGCCGGAGGAAGTGGGAAATCTACTTGGCCTCATGACGCTGAAACTTTATCTGAAGCGCATGCACGTGCTGCGCATGAGCTGCGGCCCGCGTAAGACGTCTCTGCAGTTTGCTCCCACGACTCCCGTATCCCCGCAGCGAATCGTAAAGCTGGTACAGCAGGACAAAGAGGACCGTTACAGCCTGACGCCGGACGGAAAGCTCGTGTTCACCGTGCGCGAAACCGACTGGCGCGGCCAGCTCGGACAAATCCGCCGCCTTTGCGACGAACTGGGGATTTGAGTGCTAAAATTGGGGAATGAGCCGACTACTCCCCCTGCTGCTTTTATTTTCCGCTTTAGCGCAGGGCACGACGCCCCCGTGCCTCATCTCCTTCGGCACGTTGCCCGCCGATATCGAGAACCCCGCCCCGCTCATCGCGGCGACTTATAGAGAGCTGCTGAATCAGCTCGGTGCGGGGCTTAAACCGGCCACGTTTCAAAAGATGGCCGAGGGTAAAGACCCGTTCGCGGTACCCGAAGAGCCCGGTATGGACGTGCTCACTTTGAACCGTCGGCTCGGCGACTTTAAGAAAATGCTGGAAGCGAAGGGGTGGATCAACCCCGCCGTGACGGCGCAGCTCGTGACGGACTTGAAAACCCGCGCCGGCGCGCTGAAGGAAGCCGAGACGCGGCTAGATCGCGTGGTCGTCGAGGGGTTCTCGGACCACGAGATGTTCCCCTTCCCCGCCGCGATCGCGACGAGCCCCGACGCTCGTTACGTCATGGCATTGACACGCCGGGGGAAAAACCCTTCGCCCGAATATCTCGTTTACGACACCGCAACGCGCGCGATAACCCCACTCCCGGTCACCGGACCAAAAATGGGCGACCCCATTTTTTCAAGCGACGGAAAGTACGTCATCATGGCGGATTCAGAACGGCGTCTCCACGCTTTTCCCATCGTCAAAGGACAGTTGGCCGGTCCGTCCAAAGTCCTGGGAAAATCGAATGGGACCGGGGAAAACACCTGGCTCACCGAAATTTACCCCGGAAAAACGCCCGATCGCTTCATCGCAATGGATCCAAGCGCCTATCCAACCCCGTACCTGTTCGATATTTCGGGTAAGCGGACTCCGATTGCGTTAAAGCAATACCTAAACGGAGATCCCCTGATCAACGATCGCGGAATCGTACCCGGCACGGACGAGCTCTTTCTGCTCGTGCAGGACGCCACCAAATACCAATTTCACCAGGTTACCGTGGGTAAAGACGGTGCCGTCAGTAAGGTAAAGTTGCGCGAGTGGAACAACGTCGTAGCGGAGCAAGCGAGATACCTTCCCGATGGGAAATCGGTGCTTCTGGCGAATTCGAAGGAGGTCGCCATCCTAGGGGAGCACGATCGCGTACCTTCGCTTGTCTACGAGCAATACGCTAACGCTTCCCCGCACGAGCGCGTGATTCGCCAAGTGCTTCCTCATCCGGCCGGGAAGCTCACCGCGATCCTGGTCAAAACCGGGGAGCAGCTTCGCGTGGATTGGCTCGACTTAGTCTCGCGCAAAGTCGTCGACAGTTTCGAGCTTCCTTCGACCCAGTATGTAAACGCTCAGCTCGTATTCGCCCCCGACGGAAAAGCCCTCTACGTGCGGGACAAAGACTTCCACTGGCGTGCCCTCAACTATAAAGAACGCCTAAAGCCCGAGACACTGAAATAAAAAAGGCCACCGGAATCTCCGGCGGCCCTTAAAAAAATGGCGAGCGCGACCTTTCAAGCTTGAAAGGAGACTGACACCTTCCTTACGGACAGTGGTAGTTGACCGAGCAGTTGCGAATCGAGGTCAGGCCCGCGCCTTTTTGGATTTCAACCAAACGCTCGAGCGCATCTGCTTTGGCGTGGAACAACGACTTAATCCACTCACACGCGCCCGTGGCCTTCGCGCCACAGATCTTGTTGGCGGCGTCGTAGGCGAGGTTGCCCATTTCGGCGGACGTTACCGGCGAGTACGTGATGTAAGCGTTGTAGTTCTGGATGAAACGGTTCATCGCGTGGATCTGGTTACGCCATACCCGGTAACAAGCGTCGCCCGTGCAGGTGTAGCTCATGGTCGACTTGATGTCGGCCATATCGCGGCAGGTGAGATTTCCCGGACTCGTCTGACAGTCAACGGCGGGCGCCGCGAATAGGGACGAAGTCACCAGAGCGAGTGCTAACAAAACAGCTTTCATTTGATTCCCCTTATTTCTTCCAATTAACCCAGGCCTCTATTTGGCAAAGCTGTAACGCGTAGACAATCGTTTTTTGGGTTAAAATCCCCGTATGGAGAAAAAACCAGCTTCTAAGACAATTGACGCGCTGCTCGGAGAACCCGAGCTGTCCTCCCTAGTGGAACTGCAAAAATTCATCTCGGACGAGCTAGGCGCTCCGGGTGCTTCCGCCGACTTTAGCCGGTCTTTTCGCCCGCTAACGGATGGGCTGGGGTTAGAGAGTCCGGACCCGAAGAAGAAGCTAGACCCTCCCAAACCCACGCGTCCGTTTTCCGAGCGCCGCGAATCGCGCCTCGACGATATCTTCTCGACCGATCCGCTTCCGCCTAAGCCCAAGCTGGAGACCATGAGCGCGCTGGGCAACGATCGCGACCCCATGTTGAAAGCATTTCAAGACTTGCCCCAGACCACGCGGTCCAACCCGCCGGCCATGCCGAACTCCGAAGAAATTTCGCCGCTGGAAAAAGTGGCCGCCTCGCGCCTTATCAGTAGCGTGCGGCCGCCGGAACAGCCGGTGCTGTCGAACGACCCGGAAGTGGTGCGCCACCTAAATCCAGAACCGACCACGCCCCCGCCGGAGCTACCGCGCGCCGACTTCTCGCGCCGGTTCCTGGCCGCCGTACTGGACCACGTATTTGTATGGACTCTGTTCGCGGCGCTGATCATCGTGACCGGAATTGTGCTGGAGGGGTTGAACCCCGCGCAGCTGTCGTCCTGGTTCTTCACTAGCTTCGCTAACCCGAAGTTCATTCGCGTCATAGCGCTGGAATTTTCGGTGCTGTGGCTGACCTACCTGGTGATGTCGATTGGGGTGCTGGATATGACGTTCGGCATGTGGGTGTGGGGACTGCGGCTGAACTATCCCAACGTGGCCGAAGGGGAGTGGATGACCCTACGTAAATGCGTGCGTCTGGTCACGTCGTTCCTGTTCTACCCGATTCCCCTGCTGGCCCCGCTGCTCTTCGTCCGCCGCAAAGGCCGGAACTTGGTGGACTGGCTGTCGGGCAGCACGGTATACCGGTTTTCACACTAGCGGTTGGCCATCGGCCAGAGAGTGCAAAAATGTTGAGGTTGGACCGAAAAATCGTGCGCTGGAAAGACCTCCCGATGGTCGCCGAAGATCTGCACCGGCAAAAGCGCGTGATCGTGTCGTCGAACGGTTGCTTCGATTTTCTGCACTGGGGACACCTGCGTTACCTGAACGAAGCCAAGGGTCTGGGGGACGTGCTGGTCGTGGGAATTAACTCCGACGCCTCGGTGAAAAGGTTGAAGGGGCCCGAACGTCCCATCTTTACGCAGGACGTGCGCGCCAAGCAGCTGGCGTCGCTGAGTGCCGTCGACTACGTCGTCATCTTCGAGGAAGACACGCCGAACGCCTTCTTACAAATCCTAAAGCCCAAGGTGCACGTGAAGGGCGCCGACTATCTCGGCAAAGAATTGCCCGAGCGCGGACTGGTGCAAAGCTGGTCGGGGCGGGTGGAGCTGTTGGCGGTCGAAGAAGGCTTCTCCACGACGAGCCTCATCGCGAAGTTAAAAGCGCTTCCCCACAAATAAGCTAAACGAAGGGTTTAAGTTAAATAGGCTGAACTGTCCGGCGAAGGTGACCGGATACTCTAGCTCTATGCCGATGAATGCGTGCAGCGTGCTCTTCATGCTGGAGGTCACCGGCGTTTTGGCCAGAGACGGGCGAATTCCGCCCTGGGCCAGCATGACCGAACCGCCCACGTAAGGTTTCAGCCGCACGTAATCTTTGCTGGCGTAAAAACCGAATTCAAAATTGTTACCGTTGTAGTCGCCCCGAAAGGCGCTGACGTTGGTATAGCCCGTGAACGCGCTCACGCTGAGCCACCCCTCTTTTTCCTGGTAAAGGCACCACTTCAAAATTCCGCCGGTCGCAGCGTAGCCGGGCTGCTCCGTGATCGGCAGCGTGCTGAAAATTAGCTCCGCCCCTTTCCACAACCCTTTGGTGAAATGAATTCGCGGCAGCACGAAAACGTTGGGCTCCGAACCGTTCTTGTCGCCGATTTGGAACGAAGCCTGCGGGGAGATCGAAACGTCGACGCCGATGCGCACGCCCGGCCAGGCCGGGTAAGGATCCGCCGCCCGCAGTAACCGCGTGCTGGAGGGGAATCCGATTTTTTCGATAAGCTGATCGATCTCGGGCCCGGTGATTCCCGTCGGTAGATTCGCCGCCAAGGCTTGACGGTAGGGGCAAAATAACGCGCCATATAAAAAAGGGGATGCGGTGAGTAACTCACTAAGCTTCACGTTTCCATCTTACCATTCTAGATTTACCCCTATGGCGCGCAAAACCGGCATTCCCCGAACCCCCGACCTATTCGAAGGCAACGGACGACTCCCCGATTGGCTGGATCGCTTTCTCCGTTACCTAGAGACGGAACGGTCTGCCAGTCCGCATACGATCTCTAACTACGAGTTGGATCTTAGGGATTGGTTCCGGTTCCTCTTCGAAAAAAAGGGCGGCGACTTTCAGAATAGCGATTTATCGGATCTGAAACTGTTGCGGCGCTACCTAGCGGCCCAAGCGAAA